>JAFAQI010000441.1 GCA_019246495.1 Frankiales bacterium
CTGACCTTCCCGACGAAGAAGCTCGTCCTGCTGTTCTGCTATGGCCAGCCGACGCCGTTCCTCGACATCCTCTACCGGCCGACGACCTACTTCAGCAGCACCAACCACGACTACGAGGGGCTGCTCCCCGCGTGCCTGCCGAAGTTCACCGGGCCGTGCGTCAAATCGGTCAGCCTGGTCAAGGGGACGGAGAAGGCCGTGATCCTCAGCGGTGCGGCCGACCCGCACATCATGACCTGAGCGACACCTCGTCAGCAGCCGGCCGCGGTTTCGGCAGCACAACCGGAGCCGCGGCAGCTGCACCGTCGGTCACGTCGACGACGATGCCGAGCCGTCGCTGCAGCGGCACGAGCTCCGCGATGAGCGCCGGGTCAACGGTGCGACCGAGACCACGCGCCCGCGTCACCATGGCCCGCTCCGTGAACGCCACCTCGTGGTCCGCTCCCCGGCGGCGTGCCAGGTCGAGCGCCTGCGCGAACGCCCGGTCCGCGTCGACGGTCCGGCCGAGGCCGTCGAGACATCCGCCGAGCACCCGCAGCAGCAGCACCGCCTGCACGGGCTGCTCCGACAGCCGCTCCGCAGCGGCCAAGGTCGCTTCGGCCAGCGGCAGCGCCTCGGCGAACCTTCGCTGCATCAGCAGGCTCTCCGCGCGATAGGCATCCGCGTCGACTACCTCGGTGCGGGCCCCCTGCGCGACGAACTGCTCGCGCGCGAGGTCGAGCAGCGCGTCGCCCTCGGCGTAGCGGCCCTGCCGCGCGAGCACCCGCGCGAGCTGCGCGCGGCCGAACGCAACGTCGTTGTCGGCCCCCGCCGCCCGCCAGACGCGGATCGCGTCGAGCAACGCCGACTCGGCATCCGCGAGATGTCCCTGGTCGAGCAGGATCTCCGCAGTGTTCGCTCCCGCGACCGCAACGTTCGGAAGGTCGCCGAGGCGCTCGACCAGCTCGCGTGCCTGCCCGTACGCCGACACCGCGTCGTTCCACCGTCCGTCGAGATACGCGCGGTAGCCGATCTGGGTCAGCACCCGGGCTTGCCCGGCGAGGTCACCGCGAGTCGAGTGCAGATGCAACGCCCGCCGCGCACGCTGATCGTCGCCGCGGCCGCCGAGGGAGATGTCGACGAGGTCGAGCAAGGCGAGCGCGTCTGCCAGCAGCTCCGGCGTGCGCGCCTCGACCGCTCGCTCGGTCACGGCGAGACAGCTCGCGCGCGCCCGGTCCAGCCGCCCCTGCCGGAACTGCGTGAACGCCGTGCGCATCAACACCTCGACGTCGAGGTCGGCAGCCTCAGATCCGCTGGCGCCGGACAGCGTCGTCGACACCCGGCGTAGCCAGCTGAGCGCAAGGCCGTAGGCGCCGCGCCGGTCAGCGCTGCGCACGCGCTTCAGACCGAGGCGGGCGATGGCGACGCGATCCCCCGCCTGCAACCGCGCGGCTGCCGTGAAGCAGCGATCGCCGGCCTCGAACTCGCCGAGCCGCACCCGCGCGTCACCGAGGTGTTCGAGCAACGTCGCGCGCTCTTTCGGAGCAAGGTCACCAAGACGCCCGGCTGCAGTGAGCGCGCGCTCGTAGAGCAGAGCCGCTTCGGCGTTGGCATAGGCAAGCGCTGCGCGATCGGCTGCGGCGCTTGCAGCGGTCAACGCACGTCGATGCTCTCCCGCATTGAGGTAGTGAACCGACAACATCGCGTCGATCGCACTCGTGTCGGGGTGACGCGACGACAGCAGCGCCGCAAGTCGCCCGTGCAGCACCGCCCGCCGGCGGTAGGCAAGTCCGGCGTAGGCCGTGTCCCGGATCACCGGCTGGTGGAACCGGAGCTCCCGATCGCTCACCGACACGAACTCGCGCAGCTCGTCGATCACATCAACTGCCGATGTCGACTCACCATCCAGCAGGTCGAGCAACAGGTCGCGCTCGACCGACATGCCGGCAACCGCGACCGCCCGCAACACGTCGCGCGCGGGCGGTCGCAGCTGGTCGATGCGCGCCGCGACGACCGACTCGATCGAGTCAGGCAGTTCGGCGAGATCCGCGACGTCCCCGGCGGCTGCCGCCAGTTGTCGCAGGAAAAGCGGGTTTCCGGCCGCGCGCTGCACGACCGCGTTCGCCACGTGCGGAGCGAGAGGCGCGTCGTCAGTGTCTGCCGTCACGAGGACGAGTGCGGCGTCATCGGTGAGCGGCGCCAGCTCCAGCACCTCCGACCACGCGGGTCGGGGCCGATCACGACGGCTGGCCGCCCGCCCCGCTTGCACGATCAGCCAAGGCCGCTCGTGCACGACCTCCGAGAGATGCGTCAGCAACTCCCGCGAGGCGTCGTCTGCGAACTGCATGTCGTCGACGACGATCACCGTCGGACCCGGGAAGGCGACGGCCAGCACGTCGGCCACGATCCGGTGCAGGCGCTCGGTGCGGAACTCCGGCGCCAGGTCGCGCGACTCCGGCGTCGCCGGCAGCTCCACACCCAACACCGGCGAGAGCAACGGCAACCACGGACGCAACGACGGCGCTCGGCGCTCGCACCAACCCTGCACTGCCTCGACCATGTCGCCGTCGGAGGAACCCTCGACCGCAAGTGCCTGAAGCAGCAGCGGCCGGACAAGCGAGTACGCCGCTGCCGCGCGATAGAGCTCCGCGACGATCGTGATGACCGGGGTCCCGGCCGATGCGTCGCGCAGCTCGGCGAGCAACCGCGACTTGCCGGCACCCGGCGGCGCGACGAGCTCGAGGTGGCGACCGGAGCCCTGCCGGGCTCGGTCGAGTGCGCGCAGCAGCACCTGCACCTCGTCGTTGCGCCCGACCAGCGGAAGGTCAGCGTGCGCGGCGCGCGGAGGCAAGGCCGCGCCGACCTCGGTGACGTGCACCGGAGCGACCTTGCCCTTCACCGTGAAGGGCGGCACCGGCGATACGGCGAAG
>JAFAQI010000479.1 GCA_019246495.1 Frankiales bacterium
AGCTGGGCGAACGCTGCAGCATGGTGACGTGGGCGGCCGTCCGGGCCATCTCGGGCACCAGCGTGACGGCCGTCGCGCCACTGCCGATGACGACGACGCGCTTGCCGGCGTAGTCGAGGTCGTCGGGCCAGTGCTGCGGATGCACGATACGACCGGTGAAGCGTTCGGTGCCCGGGATCTCCGGCGTGTAGCCCTCGCCGTACCGGTAGTAGCCGGTACACGTCAGCAGCATGCGGCAGGTCACCTGCTCGGTGCGGCCGCTCGCCGTCTCGGTGATGTCGACGGTCCACTGCGAATCTGCCGAGGACCACTCAGCTCGCACAACTCGGCGGTTAAACCGGATGAGGCGGTCGACGCCGTAGTCGCGGGCGGTCTCCCGGATGTAGTCGAGGATCGACGGCCCGTCGGCGATCGCCTTGGGCTGCTCCCACGGCCGGAACGAGTAGCCCAACGTGAACATGTCGGAGTCGGACCGCACGCCGGGGTAGCGGAACAGGTCCCAGGTCCCGCCGATCGCGTCGCGGGCCTCGACGATCGCGACCGACTTGTCGGGGAAGCGGGTCAGCACGTGGCAGGCGGCGCCGACGCCGGACAGGCCGGCGCCGACGATGAGGACGTCGAGATGTTCGGCCATCACCAGAAACGATAGAGCGCGGCCTCTTGGCGGATCACAACCGTCCGGCGGCCTTCAGCTCCAGGTAAGTGTCGGCAACATGCGAGGCGAAGACGTCGGGCAGTGCGGTCGTCACGACGACACCGCGCCGGCGGAGCAGCGCCGTGACGGTACGACGCTGGGCTTCCGCGGCCTCCGCGGCGGCAGCGGAGTAGACGGCGGCGATATCACCGCGACCGGCTTGCAGCTCCGCAGCGGCCGGGTCGGCGACCGACGCGACGACGACGACGTGTCGCTTCAGCAGTGCCCCGATGCTCGGCAGCAGACCGCTGTTGACGGCAGCCGGCTCGATCGCCGTGAACAGCACGACCAGCGACCGCTTGGGCAACCGGCGCAATGCTTCGGCGACGACCGCCGACATGTCCGTCTCGACAAGTGCCGGCTCGACGGGGGCAAGCGTGCGCACGAGGTCCTCGAGCGTCGCGGAACCGCGCACGCCGTCGACCCGCGCGCGGACGGCCCGGTCGTGAACGAGTACGCCGACCCGGTCGCCTGCATGCCTCGCGAGTGCGGTCAGCAACAGCGCAGCGTCGAGTGCGGCGTCGAAGCGCGGCGCGTTTCCGACGCGAGCGGCCGACGTGCGGCCGGAGTCGAGCACGAGCAGCAGCTTGCGGTCCCGCTCCGGCCGCCAGGTGCGGACCACGACCTGGCTCCGGCGAGCTGTTGCCCGCCAGTCGATGGACCGCACGTCATCGCCTTCGACGTAGTCCCGCAACGAGTCGAACTCGCTGCCCTGCCCGCGCATCGGCGCGACAACCGCGCCGTCCAGCTCGCGGAGCCGGGCGAGCTTCTCCGGCAGGAACCGTCGACTCGCAAACGGCGGGAGCACCTGCACCGACCAGTCCGCCGGTCGCGAGCGTTGCCGCGCGGCGATGCCGAGCGGGCCGACGCAGCGCAACGTCACAGCACCTGCGCGCCGCGGCCCGCGGCGCGTCGGCACCACGGTGGTCGTCGTCCGCTGCCGTTGCCCGGGTGCGACGTTCAGCGGATGCGCCCGCGGCCGGGCAGCCGCACTCGGTGGCCAGCCGTCACGCACCCAGCCGCGCAGCCGCCGACACCCGCCGTTGCGGATCACCAGCTGCACCTGCGCGGGTTCGCCGAGCCGCGTGCTCGTCGCCCCGGAGCGCTCCAGCACGACCGCGCGCGGCGAGCCCGCGAGGGCCAGGTCGACGACCGCGGCAGCCGCGATCGCCGCGGCGACCAGCCCCACCATCACGCCGCCCAACGGGGCGACGAAGACGACGATGATGCCGGCGGCAGCCAGGAGCGCCGCGCGCGACGTCAACGCCATCAGCGCGGGACCGGCACGGATGCGAGTACGCCGTCGAGCACCCCGTCCGCCGTCGCTCCGTCGAGCTCGGCTTCTGGCCGCAGCGCCACGCGATGGCGGAGGGTCGGTCGGGCGAGCGCCTTCACGTCGTCCGGGGTGAGGAAGTCGCGTCCCGAGAGCCATGCCCACGCCTTGCTCGTGGCGAGCAGCGCGGTGGCCCCCCGTGGGGAGACGCCGAGCGACAGCGCGGGTGCGGCCCGCGTCGCGCGCACGAGATCCACGACGTAACCCAGCACCTCCTCGGACACGGTCACCGCGGACATCGCCGCGCGCGCCGCCTCCAGCTCGGCCGGACCGGCGACCGCCTGGATGCCCGCGGCCGGGAGGTCGCGCGGATCGAAGCCGGCGTCGTGTCGTTGCAGGATGCGCACCTCGTCGTCGCGTCCGGGCAGCTCGACATTGAGCTTCAACAGGAACCGGTCGAGCTGCGCCTCGGGGAGGGCGTAGGTGCCTTCGTACTCGACCGGGTTCTGGGTCGCGGCAACCACGAACGGGTCGGGCAGTGGCCGCGGCGTTCCCTCGACCGAGACCTGCCGTTCCTCCATCGCCTCGAGCAATGCGGCTTGCGTCTTCGGCGGCGTGCGGTTGATCTCGTCGGCGAGCAGCAGGTTCGTGAACACGGGACCGGGGCGGAACTCGAACCTGCTCGTGCGTGCGTCATAGACGAGCGAGCCCGTCACGTCACCGGGCATCAGGTCCGGCGTGAACTGCACGCGCTTGGTGTCGAGCGACAGCGCCGCCGCGAGGCTGCGCACCAGCAGCGTCTTGGCGACGCCGGGCACGCCCTCGAGCAGCACGTGCCCACGACACAGCAACGCGACGACGAGACCGGTCACGACGGAGTCCTGGCCGACGACTGCCTTGGCCACCTCCTCACGCAGCGCCAACAGCGCTTCCCGCGGATCCGTCGTCGTCCGGCGGGTCCGTCGCGGCGTCGTGGGGCTCAAGGTCCGTCCTCCTGTTGTCGATCGTGCTCAGCTCTTCCGTACGTCGTCCTCGAGGCTGTCGAGAGC
>JAFAQI010000245.1 GCA_019246495.1 Frankiales bacterium
CCGGCGGGCGGCCGCGATCGCCATCGTCAGCGAGATGATCGTCCAGATCGACAGCAGGTGGATGAACGAGAAGTGGCCCGGACTCAGCCGCTTGATGCCGAACGAGCTGAACGACACCCAGTACATGTCGACCATCCAGATCCGGCCGATGCGGCGGTGCAGCAGGTCGCCCTTACGCCGGCGACGGACGAGCCAGCCGCCGAGCACCAGCGCGAGCGTCGCGCCGGCGGCGTGCAACGCGATGAGGACGGTCCAGCCGGTGTCATGCATGCCAGCCTCCTCGGCGCGGCTTGGTCATAACAGTTGTATGGATTTGATAACACCGTTATAGGCGCCGTCATGGCGGCGGTCAAGACCGGACAGAAGCGACGTGCGTCACAGGGCGGACGCTCGGCAGCCCAGGCCGTGGCCGCCACCGGAACGGCACCGCGCAAAGGCGCAGCGGTCAGGCGCCAGGCGACCCCAGCCAAGACAAGCGGAGGCGGAAGGCAGGACCGCGATGCGCTGGCTAGCCGGCTCATCGACGAGGCCGGCCGCATCCTGTCGAGCGAAGGCGCCGGCGCGTTGACGCTGCGGCGGCTGGCCGCCGCGAGTGGTACGTCGACGATGGCGGTCTACACGCTGTTCGGTGACAAGACCGGGCTGCTGGCGGCGATGTATCGCGAAGGCTTCTACCGCCTCGGCCAGGCATCAGCGCAAGCGGCAGCTCACACCGACGACCCGCTCGACGCGCTGGCCAGCCTCGGCCTCGCCTACCGCGCGACCGCGCTGGCCAACCCGCACCTCTATGACCTGATGTTCGGCCGGCCGATCCCGACCTTCGCGCCGGACGAGGAGACGCAAGCCGTCGCGGAGGCGGCGTACCGGCCACTCGTCGACGCAGTGCAGCGTTGCCTCGACGACGACGCGCTCGTCACCGCGCACGGAATCGACGATGCGGAACGCATCGCGTTCCACCTCTGGGCGACGTCGCACGGCATGGTGAGTCTCGAGCTCGCCGGGCACCTCGACCTGGGCGACGCGGCTGCGCGCGAGCGCGGCTACGTCGAGGCGATGGTGTTGAGCAGCCTGCCGTTCCTACCGACGGCCTGAACTCTCACCGAACTTTGGCGGTCGATCCGGACACGTCGAGCGTCGACTGTCCGGATCCACCGCCAAAGTTCGTGGCTAGCTGACCTTCTTCTTCGTCGCGGCGATCGTGCCGGCGGCGGCGGTGCCGACCATCGACGGAAGCTTGGTGAGGGTGCCGGTCAGCGCCTGCGTCGGCCGCTGCTGCTCCTCGTGCAAGGCAGACGAGGCGAGCACCGCGCCGGTCAGGCCGGGCACGACCCACTGCAGCGCCTTCAGCTGCTTCTGCGCCTTGGCGACCTCGGGCGGCGTACCAGTCGTCGGAGCAGTGCCACCGGCCACGGGCACGTCACCGGCGGAGATCATCTTCTGGCCGAGGTAGCGCGCGTAGGCGGTGGCAGCCATTGCGCCACCAGTCAGGCCGAGCTTCACGGCAGTGTTTGCGAACACGCCCTTCTGCGTCGCGGTGCGGCCCTTGTTGGCGCGCAGGATCAGCGCGCCGCCGACGAGGTGCGCGCCGATCGCGGCGGCGTTGAGCGGCGTCCAGCGGGTCCAGCCCGCGTTGGCAACACGCGCGCGCTGGCGCGGGTCGTCGACGTCGGCTGCAGCGCCGTTGACGCCGACGGCGCCCATCAGCGATCCGCCGAACCAGACGGCGAGACCTGCATCGTGCAAGAAGTGGGCGACGGTGTTGCGCTCGGACATGGACGTTCTCCTCGGGTCAGGGGGATTCCCCTTAGGTCTGCCCGATCGAGGCGCTCCTAATGCTGCCGCGCGACGCCGATCTTGGCCCGCCACGCGTTTTGCTTGCGATCCTTGAAGATCTGCCGTACGACGTTGTGCCCGGGGATGCCGGTGACGCCGCCGCCGCCGTGCGTCGCCGATCCGGCTTGGTAGAGACCGCGGATCGGCGTACGGAGGTCGGCGTAGCCCGCCGCCGGACGCGTGTGGAACAGCTGCGACGACGACAGTTCGCCGTGGAAGATGTTGCCGCCGACGAGTCCGTACTCGTGCTCCATCTGGTGCGGCCCGATCACCTGGCGATGCAGGATCGACTTGGTGAAGCCGGGTGCGACCGCCTCCATCCGCGCGATGACGCGGTCGGCGTGCGCGTTGATGTCGTCGACGTGCGGCTCGGCCGACCACTCGTGCGGCACCCACTGCGTGAACATCGACATCACGTGCTTGCCGGGCGGAGCGAGCGAGTCGTCGAACACCGACGGGATGCAGATGTCGGCGAACGGCCGCACGCTCGGCCGGCCCGCGACCGCGTCCTGGAAGGCGTTCTCGACGTCGTCCATCGTCTCGGCCAGCACGATCGTGCCGCCGTGGATCTGCGGGTCGTACGACGGATGGCTGGCGAACGTCGGCAAAGTGTCAAGCGCCAGGTTGACCTTCACGGTGCCGGAGCGGGACTTCCACCGCTCGATGTCCGAGACGAAGTCTGGCGGCAACGCGGTGCGGTCGACGAGGCGCAGGAACGCGATCGCCGGATGCGTCGTCGACACGACGATCGGCGCGGTCAGCTCCTCGCCGCTGTCGAGCACGACGCCCGTGACGGAACCGCCGCTCGTCGAGATGTGCGCGACCGGCGCCGACGTCCGGATCTCGACACCGAACGACCGCGCCGACGAGGCAAGCGCCGACGTCACGCCGCCCATGCCGCCGCGCGGAAAGCCCCACGCGCCGATCTGCCCGCCGCCGATATCGCCGACGTGGTGGTGCGCCATGACATAGGCCGTGCCGGACGACCGCGGCCCGGCCCACGTGCCGATCACGCCCGACACCGACAGCACGCCCTTGATGGCGTCGTCGACGAAGTAGTCCTCGAGCAGGTCGGCGATCGACAGCGTGAAGAGCCGGGTCACCTCGACCGCGCGCCGGGTGTCGATGTCCTTCAGCCGCCGGACCAGCTTCAGCTGCTCGACGACGTCGGCGGGCTTGCGCGAGCCGAGCTTCGGCGGGATCTCGTCGAGCAGCGGCGAGAGGACGCCAGCGAGGTCGTCGAGCCAGTCGTCGTAGCGCCGCATGGCCTCGGCGTCCGGCGCCGACCACTTCTCGACCGCCTCGTAGCGCTCGCGCCGGTCGTCCGGCAGCTGGAAGAACCGGCCGTCCTCGCGCGGCACGAAGTAAGGCCCCTGCGGGAAGACGTGATAGCCGTGCTCGACCAGCCGCAGGTCGTTGACCAGCCGCGGCGGCATGAGGCTCACGACGTAGGACAGCGACGTGACCTTGAAGTCCGGGCCGAATGGCTGCTCGGTGACCGCCGCTCCCCCGACGACGTGCCGCGCCTCGCAGACGACCGTGCGGAGGCCGGCCTTGGCCAGGTACGCCGCGGCGACAAGTCCGTTGTGTCCGCCTCCGACGACGATTGCGTCGTACCGGGTCGTCCCTGAAGGCGTCACGCAAGGATGCTAGGGCGGTTTCCGGGGAAGGAGCCGACCGGACCGGCGGCGAAGTGACCACGGTCAGCCGGGGGACCCAGCCCGTCAAAGGAGTCGTCGCATCGTGCGGAACCACGCACCGCTCAGGCTTTCCATGGTGGTGGCGCTGCTCGCCGCCCTGTTCGTCTCCGCCGGCACAGCCGGCGCGAGCTCGCAGGCGAAGAAGGCGCCGTTCGTCGCCGCCGGCAGCGCCCGGCAGGTCTACGCGACAGGGCTGCACCCGGGCGCGAAGGTGGCGCTGCTCAACGCGAAGGGCCACACGGTCGCGCAGCGGAAGGTGAACTACCTCGGCGGCGTGCTGTTCCGCAACGTCAAGCCGGGACGCGGCTACCACGTGAAGCAGCTGCCGAACGGGCCGCGCTCGGGCGCGCTGACGGTGCATGGCACCAGCCCGAAGCAGTGGAACTCGAGCATCTACAAGCAGCCGATCAAGACCGACGGCTACGGCTACATGACCACCCGCGACGGCACCAAGCTCGCCTACCGCGTGTGGCTGCCGACGGAGCTCGGCGGCGCCGAGGGCACGCCGGGCCTGACCGGTCCGTTCGGCCCGTACTCGTCGCCGTATCCGACGCTGATCGAGTACTCCGGCTACGGCTACGCCAACCCGAAGGGCCCGACGAACGGCATCGCGGCCCTCGCCAACATCATGGGCTTCGCTGTCGTCGACATCCAGATGCGCGGCACCGGCTGTTCGGCCGGCGCGTTCGACTTCTTCGAGCCGCTGCAGAGCATCGACGGCTACGACATCGTCGAGACGTTCGCCCGCCAGCCGTGGGTCAAGGACCACAAGGTCGGCATGTTCGGCATCTCCTACGGCGGCATCAGCCAGCT
>JAFAQI010000261.1 GCA_019246495.1 Frankiales bacterium
GTCGGCATCGCGCGCCGCGTCGACCGCGGACTCGGCGTAGGTGAGCGCGGGGTAGTGCCGGCGCGCGACATCTAACGCGGCGGGGTCATAGACAGTGACGTGCGCACCGCGTTCCTTGATGCGGCTCGCGACATCGAGCGCTGGGGAGTCGCGAATGTCGTCGCTGTTGGGCTTGAACGACGCACCCAGCACGCCGACGCGTCGCCCGGCAAGGTCGCCGTCGACCGACTCGAGCGCGAGGTCGACCATGCGCGCGCGCCGGCGTTGGTTGATCGCGTCGACCTCGCGCAGGAACGACAGAGCCTGGTCGACACCGAGCTCGTCGGCGCGGGCCATGAACGCGCGGATGTCCTTCGGCAGGCAGCCACCGCCGAACCCGAGTCCGGCGTGCAGAAACCGGCCGCCGATCCGCGAGTCGTGCGACAGCGCCTCGGACAGCTTCTTCACGTCGGCGTGCGTGACCTCGCACACCTCCGCCATCGCGTTGATGAACGAGATCTTGGTCGCGAGAAATGCGTTGGCGGCGACCTTCACCAGCTGTGCCGTCGCGAGATCGGTGATGACGACCGGCACACCCTCGCCGATGATCGGGCCGAAGACGTCGCGCATGACGCGCTCGCCTTGCTCTGACTGCACGCCGAAGACCAGCCGGTCCGGCCGCAGCGTGTCCTCGATCGCCCAGCCCTCGCGGAGGAACTCCGGGTTCCAGACGAGCTCGACGTCGCTGCCGGCTGGCCCTTCGGCGAGAAGCCGCGCCGCGATCGCCTCGGCGGTGCCAACCGGCACCGTCGACTTGCCGACGACCACGCACGGCCGGGTCAACCGGGGAGCCAGCTCGTCGACGACGGAGAACACGAAAGACAGATCCGCCGCATGACTGTCGGCGCGTTGCGGCGTGCCGACGCAGACGAAGTGCACGTCGGCGTCGACGATGTCGTCGTACGACGTCGTGAACCGCAGCCGTCCCGTGTCGAGGTTCTTGCGGAGCAGCTCCTCCAGGCCGGGCTCGAAGAACGGCACCTCGCCCGACATCAGCCGGGCGACCTTCACCTCGTCCACGTCGAGCCCGACGACGTCGTAGCCCAGCTCGGCCATGCAGGCCGCGTGGGTGGCACCGAGATAGCTGGTGCCGATCACCGACAGCCGGGGCGTGGTCATCGCGTCATGCTAGAGATGCGCCACCTAGAATCTTGATGTGAATCCGACGTTCGACACCTTCGTGCTCCCCGAGGAGCACCAGCTGCTCCGCAAGACCGTGCGCGAGCTCGCCGAGGACAAGATCGCGCCGCGCGCGGCCGAGATCGACGAGACCGCGGAGTTTCCGTGGGACGTCAACGCGGCACTTCTCGCGGCCGACCTGCACGCCGCGCACGTCCCGGAGGAGTACGGCGGCGTCGGCGCTGACGCGATCGCGTCGGCCATCATCATCGAGGAGATCGCCCGCGTCTGCTGTTCGTCGTCGCTCATCCCGGCCGTCAACAAGCTCGGCACGATGGGCCTGCTGCTCGCCGGCAACGAGGACCTGAAGAGCCACTACCTGGGCCGGCTGGTCCGCGGCGAGGGCTTGTTCAGCTACTGCCTGTCGGAGCCGGAGGCCGGGTCGGACGCCGCCAACATGAAGACGCGAGCGGTGCGCGACGGCGACTCCTACGTGCTCAACGGCACCAAGCGATGGATCACCCACGCCGGAATCTCCGAGTTCTACACCGTGATGGCGGTCACCGATCCCGACGCCGGCGCCCGCGGCATCTCGGCGTTCGTCGTCGAGAAGTCGGACGAGGGTGTGTCGTTCGGCGCGCCCGAGAAGAAGATGGGCATCAAGGGGTCGCCGACCGCCGAGGTCTACTTCGACAACGTCCGCATCCCCGCCGAGCGGATGATCGGCGAGCCGGGCACGGGCTTCAAGACCGCCCTGCGCACGCTCGACCACACGTGGTTGACGATCGGCGCGCAGGCACTAGGGGTCGCGCAGGGTGCGGTCGACTACTGCATCGGCTACGTGCAGGAGCGCAAGCAGTTCGGCAAGCCGATCGCGGAGTTCCAGGGCGTGTCGTTCCTGCTCGCCGACATGGCGATGAAGACGGAGGCGGCGCGCGCGCTCATCTACACCGCAGCTGCGGCGTCGGAGCGCATGGACCCGAACCTCACGTTCCTGTCAGCGGCCGCGAAGTGTTTCGCCTCCGACGTGGCGATGGAGGTCACGACCAACGGCGTACAGCTGTTGGGTGGCTACGGCTACACGCGCGACTACCCGCTCGAGCGGATGATGCGCGACGCGAAGATCACGCAGATCTACGAGGGCACCAACCAGATCCAGCGCCTCGTCATGTCCCGCAACCTGCTGAAGGCGCACCCCGCCCGCTGACCTCTCCCGAACTTTGGCGGCCGATTCGGACAGGCGAAGCAGTCGTTGTCCTGATTCGTCGCCAAAGTTCGGTGAGACTGGACGGGTGGACCCCTCACCGCGTCGCGCTGCGTGGCTGCCGCGCGTCCTTGCCACCGGTGTGGTGGCGGTCACCGCGACGGGGATCGTCCTCGCCGCCACGACGACGCCGAACGAGGCACCGCGGCCGGCCGCTGAGACAGGTGCTCCGCAACCACCCTCGGCCGCGCCGGCGACCTCGGCCGTGACGCCATCCCGGTCGGCAGCCGCGAAGGTCCGCCCTCGGCCGGCTCGCAGCCCGCGCGCCGCAGTGCTGCGGGCGCGCCGGCCGCTGTTTCCGCTGCCGGCTCGGCCCGCCTACCCGCATCCCTGCCCGCCGCCGCCAGTGCCGCCGGGGCCGCCGTTCAAGCGACCGAAGCCCGCGGTCCGCGCCGCCGACCTGCCGCGGCCGGTCCGGGTCGCCGCGCATCGCCACGTCGACCTCGGCGCCGTCACCGGCAAGGGCATGTGGCTCACCACCTGGGCCGACACCAAGGTCGACGTCCCGACAGTCATCGCCCGGGCGCGAGCCGCCGGCGTCCACCAGCTGTGGGTGCGAACCGGCGGCACCTACCAAGGCTGGTACGGCGACCGGCTGCTGACTCGGCTCCTGCCCGCAGCACATGCGGCCGGCATCAAGGTCATCGCGTGGGACTTCCCCACGCTGTCGGATCCGCTGCGCGACGTTCGCCGCGCGCGACACGACCTGACCGGTCGGTGGGCCGGGCAGCGGCTCGACGGGTTCAGCGCCGACCTCGAGACGATCTATGAAGGCACGTTCGAGACGCCCCGACGCGTGCAGGTCTATCTGTCCAGGGTCCGCGTGCTGGCCGGCGCCATGCCGGTGATCGCCACCGTGCTGCGACCGACTCCGGAGCAGCTCGTGACCTACCCCTACCGCGCCGAGGCGCCGTACGTCGACGTGTTCGCGCCGATGGTCTATTGGTCGTGCAACGAACCCGGAGCCACCGCACTGTCCGCGTTGAAGCCGCTCGTGCGGATGCGGCCGGTGCACCTGATCGGCCAGTCCTACAACATGGGACCGGAGGGCGGCCGGCACGGGATGCCGACCGCGCGCGAGATCTGGCGCTTCCTCGACGTCGCCCGCCGGGCGGGTGCGGTGGGTGCGAGCCTCTACGACTACAGCGAGTCGCGTGCGCCGCAGTGGCGTGCGCTTGCGCGCTACCCGTGGCCGGCCGCGCACTAGTCTTCGCCGTGTGAACAAGGTCGTTCCCAACGCCGCCACGGCCGTCGCCGACATCCCCAACGGTGCATCACTCGCGGTCGGCGGGTTCGGGCTCTGCGGCGTGCCGATGGCGTTGATCCAAGCGCTATACGACGCGGGCACCAGCAACCTCTCGGTCGTCTCCAACAACTGCGGCGTCGATGAGTGGGGGCTCGGTGTCCTGCTCTATGCGAAGCGCATCTCGCGGATGACGTCGTCGTACGTCGGAGAGAACAAGGAGTTCGCGCGGCAATATCTGAGCGGTGAGCTCGAGGTCGAGCTGACTCCGCAGGGCACGCTGGCCGAGCGGCTGCGCGCCGGCGGTTCCGGCATCCCGGCGTTCTACACCGCGACTGGCGTCGGCACGCAGATCTCCGACGGCGGCCTGCCCTGGCGCTACGCCGACGACGGCAGCGTCGCCGTCGCGAGTCCGCCGAAGGAGACCCGACGGTTCGGTGACCGTGACTACGTGCTGGAGGAAGCGATCCGCACCGACTTCGGTCTCGTGCACGCAGCCGTCGCGGACCGGCACGGCAATCTGGTGTTCCACGAGAGCGCGCGCAACTTCAACCCGCTGTGTGCGATGGCCGGCCGGGTGACGATCGCCGAGGTCGACGAGCTGGTGGAGCCGGGTGACCTCGACCCCGATCGCGTGCACGTGCCTGGCGTTTTCGTGCAACGCGTCGTCCACGTGCCGGACGCCGAGAAGCGAATCGAGAAGCGCACGGTGCGTCCCGCGGGAGGTGACGCATGACGCTCACCCCCCCGAGATTGAGCCGCGAGCAGATGGCCGCGCGCGCTGCGCTCGAGCTCGCCGATGGCGCCTACGTCAACCTCGGCATCGGCCTGCCCACGCTCGTTCCCAACTACCTGCCGCCGGGCGTCAGCGTCGTGCTGCAGAGCGAGAACGGCATCCTCGGTGTCGGCCCGTATCCGGTCGAGGGCACGGAGGACCCGGACCTCATCAACGCCGGCAAGGAGACCGTCACGGTGCTCCCCGGGTCGTCGTTCTTCGACTCGGCGATGTCGTTCGCGATGATCCGTGGCGGTCATGTCGACGCCGCGATCCTCGGGGCGATGCAGGTCTCCGAACGCGGCGACCTGGCCAACTGGACCATCCCCGGCAAGATGATCAAGGGGATGGGTGGCGCCATGGACCTCGTCCACGGCGCGAAGCGCGTCATCGTGCTGATGGAGCACGTCGCCAAGGACGGCAGCGCAAAGATCGTGGGCGAGTGCACGCTGCCCTACACCGGCCGCGGTGTGGTCGAGCGCATCATCACCGACCTCGCGGTCATCGACGTGACCGACCAGGGTCTCGTCCTCCGCGAGCTCGCGCCCGGCGTCTCGGTCGATTACGTGCAGCAGGCCACGGAACCACCGCTGCACGTGCCGGACCCGCCGCCGCAGATGCGCCTCGGCGTCCTCGCCGCGTCCGGCTGAGCCGTCCTCAACAGAGCCGGGGGAGACCCGCTACGCCGACACCGGCGGTGTGCGTCACGCGTTCGGTGACACATCGGTCGGGCAGGCGATCAGGATCGACATCGGCGACGAGCACCACCGAGCCGCCCGCGGCGAGCGGCACGAGCAGTCCGGCATCGATGCCATTCGCCGAGTCGTAGCCGAGAATCGACAGCACGCGCGACGTCGCGTCGAGGCCGTGCTCGGCGGCGTCGTGTGCCGCGGCAGCGCCGAGCTCCTCGTGTGTCCACGACCGGCCGCCGAGCACCAGTGCCGGCATCGCCGGATCGACCGCACCCGCCGAGAACTCGTCCGGCTGCCCGCCGACCAGTCGCGAGAGCGCGGCGCCCATCGGATCCGCATCCACCTCGAGTGCCAACGCCGTCGCGTCGTCGGACACGGCTGCTCCGGCGGTCCACGTCCCGAGCAGCAGCACCGCCGACACCCAGTGCGGAGCGGTCGTTGGACGCAGCAGGCTGCCCGGCTCGACCTCCAGTTCGTCGACGAGATGACCCGCGATCTTGTTCGCCCAGTTGACCGTCGTCGCGATCGAGAGCTCGACGCGGCCGCCGGAGGCGTCGTCGTACCAGGTGACGAAGGGGCGCGCGGCATCGCGGCGGCGCTCCCGGACGAGCAGCTCGGCGGGTGTCATCAGGCAAGTCTGCCGGTGACAGTTTCCTGAGAGTTGCGGCGTTTCCGTTGTCCATGTGACTGAAGTGACTGCATGGTGGAGCCGATCGGACTAACGACGACCGCCTGTTCGCCTAACGGAAGCCCCCTCGTGCGACGACTGCTCTCTGCCACGTTCGTGACCACGGCTGTCGCCGGCTTCCTCGCCGTACCCGTGGTCGGCGTTCCCGTCGCGCAGGCGCATCCGGTCCGCGCGACCGTCGTCTCGCTCCCCACGCGCACCCCCACCCGGCACGGGCCGGCGACCGTGCTCACCCGCGTGCACACACGCGCGTTCTCGCTCGTCGGGGCGACCTGGCGCCGCGGCACGCTCGACCCCGGGACGACGCGGTTGCAGGTGCGTGTCCACCAGCACGGTCACTGGAGCGGCTGGCAGGACCTGGGCGCGGAGGACGGCGGCGCCGACGGCGGCACCCCCGACGGCCGTCGCGCGGCCGCGACCGTGGGTGCGAACCGCGTCGCCTCGCCGTTGTGGGTCGGCCCGTCCGACGGCGTCGAGGCGCGGGTCGTCGGCCCGCCCGCCACGCATGCGCCGCAGGCACTGCCGTCCGCCCCTGCCGCGCTGCGGGTGGTGCTCGTCGACGGCGGCAGCAGCGCTGCCGATGCCGACCCGCGTCCGGTCACCGTCACGGGTGGCTCGGTCGCGGCTGCCGCCGAGTCACAGCCGACGATCTTCACCCGATCGGACTGGGGCGCGGACGAGAGCCTGCGTCGGCATGCCTGCCCCGCCGGTCCGGACTATGCGCCCGGCATCGTCATGGGCTTCATCCACCACACCGACAACGCGAACGGTTACAGCCGCGCCGCGGTGCCCGGCATCATCCGCTCGATCTACGCCTACCACGTGAACTCCAACGGCTGGTGCGACGTCGGTTACA
>JAFAQI010000263.1 GCA_019246495.1 Frankiales bacterium
CTCGGTGCGGACTTCGAGTTCATGTCGTCGACGGTGTCGAGTGAGAAGCCGCAAGCGCTGCTCGTGCACCAGATCGCCGACCGGATGCGCGAGGTGAAGCACGACGGCGGGCGCATCTTGTGGGTCGCCGGCCCTGCGGTGGTGCACACGGGTGCGGCGATTCCGATGGCCGCGCTCGTCGAACACGGCTGGGTCGACGTGCTGTTCTCCGGCAACGCGTTGGCGACACACGACATCGAGTCCGCGCTCTACGGGACGTCGCTCGGCGTGGACCTGTCGCACGGGCAAGGTGTCGAGCACGGACACGAGCACCACATCCGCGCCATCAACACGGTTCGCGCTGCGGGATCGATCCGGGACGCGGTCGACAGCGGAGTGCTCAAGCAAGGCGTCATGCACGCGATGGTCCGGGCGAACAAGCCGTTCGTGCTCGTGGGCTCGGTGCGCGACGATGGGCCACTGCCCGACGTCTACACGGATGTCGTCGAGGGGCAGCGCGCGATGCGTGCTCAGCTGTCCGGCGTCGGGTTCGCGATCATGGTGGCGACAATGTTGCACTCGATCGCGACCGGCAACATCCTGCCGGCGTCGGTGCCGCTCGTCGCCGTGGACATCAACCCGGCGACGGTCACGAAGCTCGCCGACCGCGGCAGCGCGCAGGCGATCGGGATCGTGACGGACATCGGCCTCTTCCTCGAACAGCTCGCGCTCGACCTGGTCCCCGGCTTCAGCCGGCGCTGACTCCGCGAATCAGTCGGGCTGCCTCAGCACCGCGAGAACCGGCAGGTGATCGCTCGCTCGGGCGAGGAGCTCGGCGTCAACGCCTTCGCCGCTGCTCACCTCTCCGCCACCGTGCACCGCCGTGCACGACACGACCTCGATCCGCCGGTCGGCGAAAACTCCGTCGATGCGCTTGTGCGGCCGGCGTGACGAATACGTGTCGCCGGGGCCGTCCGGGGCGACGACATACGCGTCCTGCAGGCGCTCACCGAGTGCCGACCACACCGCACCGGACGGCCGCTCGTTCACGTCGCCCGCGACGACGAGCGCCGGTGCGTCGGCAACAGAACGACCACCCGTCTCGTCGACATCCAACGCATGCCACAGCGCGGGCAGATGCTGGGACCGTTCCGCGTCGTCGAGCGACAGGTGGATCGACGCGATCGTCCAGCGCGCGCCGCCCAGCTCGAGGTCGGCGAAGCACACCGCGCGCTGATGCAGCTTCGGCGTCTTGGGCAGCAACGCAAACCCGGTCCCCCGCACCGCAACAGCAAGCGTCGTCATGAGCATCAAGCCGCCCGGCCGGTTGGCAGTTGCCACCACCAGTTCGGACTCACGCGCCAGAGCGGCACGTTTCGACCGCCACCGCAGAAAGCGTGGCGCCTCCTGCACCGCGACCACATCCGGCCGGCACGCGCGGATCACCTCGGCGACCGCCGCAGCGTCGTCCCGCAACGACCGAACGTTGTAGCTCAGCAACCGCAACTCAGCCATCCGCGCCATCCCCCACGATCGTCGTCCCCGCGTCGCCAAAGACGGCGTCGACCGCATCCGCCAACCCCGCGATCACCGCCCGAGGCCCACCGGTCGACACGAACTCCACACACGCCTCGACCTTCGGCCCCATCGACCCGGCCGGAAACTCGCCCGCGGCCAGCAGATCGCGCGCCTCCGTCACCGTCAGCCGTGACAACGCCCGCGCCTTCGGCGTACCGAACCCGACCTCGACGCGTTCGACCGCCGTGAGGATCAGCAACACGTCCGCGTGCACGAGCGACGCCAGCCGCGCCGCCGTCAGGTCCTTGTCCACGACCGCCTCGACACCGCGCAGCTCGCGCCGATGCTCCACGACTGGCACGCCACCGCCACCGGCAGCGACGACGACGTGCCCGGCCTCGATCACCTGAAGCAGCGGCACCTCTTCCACGAACCGCACCGGCTTGGGCGACGCAACAACCCGCCGCCACCGCTTGTCCGGCTGGATCGTGAACACGTGTCCCGTCTCGTGGGCGATGCGCTGCGCCTCCGGGCGCGGATACGACGGCCCGACCGGCTTCGTCGGACGCCGGAAAGCCGGGTCGCGACCGTCCACGACGACCTGCGTCACGAGACACAACGCGCGGGTCGCCAGCCGACGACGGCGCAACGCGCTGTCCAGCGCCTGCACGAGCAGATAGCCGACCTGCCCCTGACTCTCCGCGCCACAGACATCCATCGGCATCGGCGGCACGTGCTCCGCGGCGTACTCCTGCTGCAACAGGATCCGCCCCACCTGCGGGCCGTTGCCGTGCGAGATGACGAGCTCAACGCCGCGCTCGACGAGATCGGCCAGGCGTTCACTCGTCGCCGTCAACGCAGCGCGCATCTCCGCGACCGTGCCCGTGCCGTCCGCCGGGCTGAGGGCGTTGCCGCCGAGAGCGACGACCGCCCGCATCAGCGATGCCGGGCCAGGTCCGCCGCACCGATGAGCCCGGCCTCCGCACCCAGACGCGCCGCGACGATGTCGGCCATCGGCCGGTGCCCGCGACCCGTCAGCGCCGCCGCGAACGTCTCCCGCGCCGGTCGCAACAGCAGGTCGCCCGCGTCCGACACCCCGCCGCCGATGATGAACCGGCTCGGGTCGAGCACCGCCGCCAGATCCGCGATCCCCTGACCGAGCCAGCGTCCGATCTCGTCGAAGCAGTCGAGCGCCGCCGCATCACCCTCCTGCGCCGCCCGCGTCACCACCGGTCCATCGATCGCCTCGACACTGCCGGCGAGCTCGAGCAGCCGACGCGCGTCATCCGGCCGCTCCGTCGCGATCTCCCGCGCCGCGCGGACCAGCGCCGTGCCGCTGCTGTATTGCTCCCAGCAGCCGTAGTTGCCGCAGCCGCACTGCCGACCACCCGGTACGACGCGGACGTGGCCTGGCTCACCGGCGATGCCGAACGAGCCGCGGAAGAGCTCACCGTTCATGATGAGCCCCGCGCCGATCCCCGTGCCGATCGTCAGCGCAACCACGTCGCGCCGATCCTCACCGGCACCGAACCGGTATTCGCCCCACGCCGCCGCGTTCGCGTCGTTCTCGACGACGACCGGCAAGTCGACCCGCGACGAGATCTCCTCGCGCAACGGCGCGTCACGCCAGGCCAGGTTGGGTGCGAAGAGCACGGTCGCGCGATGCACGTCGACGAACCCCGCGGCGCCGACGCCGACCGCCGTCACCTCGTGCTCACTCAACAACTGCCGCACGATCTCCGTCACGACGTCGACGAGGTGCTCCGGGTCGCGGCTCGGCGTACGACGACGCGCCTGCGCCAGCACGTTGCCGGAAACGTCGACCACACCGGCGGCCACCTTGGTGCCGCCGATGTCGATGCCGATCGCAAGGCTCACGACGACATCCCCGCATCGTCATCGAGGTCGATCCGCTCGACCCCGCGTCCCGGCGTGTGCCGGTGCCCCGGCGAGTCGACCAGCGTGCGCAGCGCCGCCGTGAACGCAGTCGACGCTTCGAGCAGGTGCACGAACGTCTCCGGTCGCGCCTGCCGCATCAACGCGATCGCCTGGCACAGCGGGCAGATCCGGCACTCTGCCGACCCACCGATCTGGGCGGACTGTCCCGCGACGGCACCTGGGAGGTCGCCGGCGTGGCCGCGCGCCCAGTCCGACAGCGCCTCGACGAGCCGCGCGGCCTCTTCCGCGAGCGGCCCGGGAGCAGTCGTCACGCGCGCATCCAAAGGTCAGGGTCGGGCCGGAACCGCACCCGCAACCGCCCGTCACGCAACCCCGCGCCGTCGGCGATGCAACGGCGCAGCGCGCTCGGCAACGCGAGCACCCGGCGCTGCGACCCGACGGTCAGCACGAGCTCGTCACCCTTGCGTACGACGTCCACCTCGCGCTTGTCGGCGTGCGGCAGGCTCACCGTCAGCACGAACTCCTCGGCCGACAACCGCTCGACCGTCATCGGCTCCGGCGTCTCGGTGACGGCGAGCGGGTCGCTGTCGGCGTACACATCCTCGGCGAGCGCCAGCAGCGCCGGCAGGCCGACCGGCTCTGTCGGCAGGTAACCCGACCGCCAGACCGGCACCGCACCGAACGAGGACTCGATCCCCGCGAGCTGCTCGGCCTGCGCAGCCGCCCAGCCCGCGGCAAACGAACCCGAGTCCGCCGGAAAGATCCGGTTCACGACGACGCCGTCGACGCGATAGCCGTGCAGCGCGAGCGACGTCAGGGTGCGGCGCGACTCGGCGACCACGACCGACTCCGGCGTGAGCACGACCCGCACCGATGTCGTCGACGGGTCGATGAGCAGCCGCCGTACGTCGGCAAGCTCGGCGTGCAACCGCTCGACGGCAGCGAAGACCCGGTCCGGGGGCATCGGCACGCCGGCGAAGTGCGACAGCACCGGCCGAAGCGTCCGCACCATCCGGCGCTCGACCGGGAAGACCCGCTCCATGTACCAGCCCAGCGCCTCCGGGAGTGCGAGCAGCCGCAGCGTCTCCGCGGTCGGCGCGCAGTCGACGACCACGACGTCCCACCGGCCGCTCGACACCTGGGCGCGCAGCTCGAGCAGCGCGAGCACCTCCTCGGCGCCGGGCAGCACCGTGAGCTCCTCGGCCTCGATCGGGTCGACGCCGCCCTGCTCGAGCACCTCGCGCAGGTAGTGCTGGATCTCCCGCCACGACGCCTCGAACGCCCGCTGCGTGTCGATCTGCATGCCGTAGAGGCCGCCGAGCGAGTCGGCCGCGATCTCGGTCGGCTCGTCCCCCAGCTCGACGCCGAGCGCGTCGGCGAGCGAGTGCGCGGGATCGGTCGACAGGACGAGCGTCTTCAGCCCGCGCGCGGCCGCGGAGGCAGCCGTCGCCGCCGACGTCGTGGTCTTGCCGACGCCGCCTTTGCCGGTGAAGAGCAGGACGCGCACCCGGCAGAGGCTATCGACCGTCAGGACTCGACGCGCTTCTTCAGCCCTTTGAGCGCCGTGTCCATGATCACCTTCTCGGCCTTGCGCTTGAACATGCCGAGCATCGGGATGTTCAGGTCGACCGAGAGCCGGTACTCGACCTCCGTCGAACCATCCTTGTCGCTGAGGACATAAGAGCCTTCCTGGCTCTTCAGCGCCTTGCCCTTCACCAGGTGCCAGTCGACCCGGTCGTCGCCCTGCCAGTCATAGGCGAGCGTGTACTCGTCCTTCAGCACACCGGCGTCGAGCACGAACGAGACCTTGGTGCCGCGGCCGTCCGCGTCGGTCTCGTCGACGGTCACCGTGCGGATCATCGACGCCCACTCCGGATAGGACTCGAAGTCGGCGATGACCGCCATGACCGCGGACTTGTCCGCATTGATGCTGATGCTCGAGCTCGCCTGGTCAGCCATGCGGGCACATTACGCCCGCCCGCGGTTCACCACTCCAGGACGTACGGCGTACCCCGCCCGCGGAAGTGCCCGACGTTGATGCACTCGGTCCGCCCGATCCGCGTACGCCGGACCAGCGGGTTGTGCACGTGCCCGAACAGCGCGACCGCAGGCTGCGTCTCGCGGATCGCCTCGAGCAGCGCCGCGCTCCCCCGCTCCAACCGCCGCGCCTCGACGTCGTAGAGCAGCTCCGGCACCTCAGGCGGGATGTGCGAG
>JAFAQI010000030.1 GCA_019246495.1 Frankiales bacterium
TCGTCGGCGGTGGCCGGGACGTCCTGGTCGACCGCGGCGGGGTCGGGTTCGCGACCGTGTCGCAGCCACCGCCGGGGCTGGTGCCCGTCTACACCCCGCGCGCGATTTCCAGCAGAGGAGCGCCCGCGGCGCCGGACGCACGCGCCGCTGTCGCCGTCCTCCAGTCATTGCCGGTGACGGTGCGACGACAAGTTGTCGGGCTGTCGGCGCCGACGTCCGCCGCCGTCGTGGTCGAGCTGCGGAACGCTCGCCAGATCATCTGGGGTGGCCCCACCGACGCCGCTCGCAAGCTCGCCGCGGTGCGCTTGCTCTGGCGTCGCGGCGCCCGGGTGATCGATGTCACGACGCCCGGGGTGGCGGTCGTGCGGGGAGCGGGCGGGTGAATTCCGCAATCGGTGCTGAGAAATGGGCGACGTGGCTTGACCCGGGCACCGGACCAGTTCTACTGTCCGGCCCAGCCCTCAAGTTGACATAACTATAAGGGTCTACCTGAGGGTGAGGGTCCGGGCGGTCGAGGCCGCGTCGAACTCGTGACCGCGACGGTCGGTGGCGTCTTCCCCGAGCCACCGACAGCGCGGACTTCCCCATCCACCTGCCGGTCGCGCCTGCGCGCGCACCGACCCGAGACCCGACGAAGGGCATCGCTCGTGGCAGCACCGCAGAACTACCTGGCCGTGATCAAGGTCGTCGGGATCGGGGGAGGCGGCGTCAACGCCGTCAATCGGATGATCGAGGTCGGGTTGAAGGGCGTTGAGTTCATCGCCGTCAACACCGACGCACAGGCACTGCTGATGAGCGACGCCGACGTCAAGCTCGACGTCGGCCGCGAACTGACCCGCGGGCTCGGCGCCGGGGCGGATCCCGAGATCGGCCGGCAGGCCGCGCAGGACCATGCCGAGGAGATCGAGGAGGTGCTCAAGGGCGCCGACATGGTCTTCGTCACCGCAGGTGAAGGCGGCGGCACCGGCACCGGCGGGGCGCCCGTCGTCGCCCGCATCGCGCGCTCGCTGGGCGCCCTCACGATCGGCGTCGTCACCCGCCCGTTCTCGTTCGAGGGCAAGCGCCGGGCCGGCCAGGCCGAGACCGGCATCGCCGCGCTCCGGGACGAGGTCGACACCCTGATCGTCATCCCCAACGACCGGTTGCTGTCGATCAGCGATCGGCAGGTCAGTGTGCTCGACGCCTTCCACTCCGCGGACCAGGTCCTGCTGTCGGGTGTCCAGGGCATCACCGACCTCATCACGACGCCTGGCCTGATCAACCTCGACTTCGCCGATGTCAAGTCGGTGATGTCCGGGGCCGGCTCCGCCCTGATGGGGATCGGCTCGGCCCGCGGCGACGACCGCGCTGTGGTGGCGGCCGAGATGGCCATCTCGAGCCCGCTGCTCGAGGCGTCCATCGACGGCGCGCACGGCGTCCTCATGAACATCTCCGGCGGCAGCGACCTCGGCCTGTTCGAGATCAACGAGGCGGCGCAGCTCGTCGCCGACGCTGCGCACGCCGAGGCCAACATCATCTTCGGCGCGGTGATCGACGACGCGCTCGGCGACGAGGTCCGGGTCACGGTCATCGCGGCCGGGTTCGACGGCGGCTCCCCACGCGCTCGGGCCTACGAGCCGCGGCGCCAGGTGCGCGAGCCGGAGCCCGTCGCGGAGTATGACGAGGAGGACGAGGAGCTGGTTGACCTCGTGGCCGCCGAGGAGCCGGTGCCGGCCCGCGCCGCCGAGCCGGCCCGTCACGTCGGCGTCCGCCCCCAGCCGCCGCGCCGCACGATCGTCTTTGACGACAACGACGAGCTCGACGTCCCGGACTTCCTCAAGTAGGACGTGCCGGCGCAGGTCCTCGCCACCGGCGAGGCGGCCACCGCGCGGTTCCTGCTGACCGACCGCTCCGGCGGCGTCAGCGCCGCACCGTTCGACTCGTTCAACCTCGCCCGCCACGTCGGAGACGACGAGCACGCGGTCGACCGCAACCGGCAACAGCTGACCGACGCCGTCGGCCGGCCCGTCGCCTGGATGCAGCAGGTGCACGGTGATGCGGTCGCCCGCGTCGTGGATCCGTCGGCCGCGGCGCCTGTCGCTGACGCTCTCGTGACCACCAACCCGGGGGTCGCCGTCGCCGTACTGGTCGCGGACTGCGTGCCGCTGCTCCTGGCCGACGCCGACGCCGGGGTCGTCGCGGCCGTGCACGTCGGGCGGCGCGGGTTGGCCGCTGGCGTGGCGCGCGCCGGGTGGTCCGCGCTCGCCGACCTCGGAGCGCAGTCAGGCAGCACGCATGCGCACATCGGCCCGGCGATCTGCGGTGGCTGTTACGAGGTGCCCACCGACATGCAGCGCGCGGTGGCCGAGCAGGTCCCCGCCGCGGCCGTGACCACGACACGAGGAACCCCCGGCCTCGACATCCGAGCCGGTCTCCTCGCCCAGCTTGCCAAGCTCGGCATCACCGCCGTCACCAGCGACGGGCGATGCACCGCGGAGTCCGGAGAGCTCTACTCGCATCGCCGGGACGGGACGACCGGCCGGTTCGCGGGGCTCGTCTGGCTCGACGGCACGGTGGCCCCGTGACCGCCGGCCGCCGCGCCGAACTGGCCGCCAACCTCGACGAGGTACGGCGGCGCATCGCCGTCGCCTGCGCCGCCGCCGGCCGAAGTGCCGACGAGGTCACGCTCGTGGCCGTGACGAAGACCTGGCCGGCCGCGGACGTTCGGCTGCTCGCCGATCTCGGCGTCACCGACGTCGGCGAGAACCGGGACCAGGAGGCGCGGCCCAAGCACGACGCGTGCGCCGACCTCGCGCTGCGCTGGCACTTCGTCGGCCGATTGCAGCGCAACAAGGTGCGTTCCGTCGCCGGCTACGCCGACGTCATCCACTCCGTGGACCGCCCGGAGCTGGTCAACAGCCTCGCGGCCGCGGCCGGCGACGGGCCCGAGCGGCCGATCGTCCTCGTCCAGGTCTCGCTCGACCTTCCGCCGACGGAGGGCCGCGGCGGCGCGCCGCCCGAGCGGGTGCTCGCGCTGGCCCGGCGCGTCAGCGAGTCGGGCCTGCGGCTCGGCGGGCTGATGGCGGTGGCCCCGATGGCCGAGCAGCCGGATGCGGCGTTCGCCCGACTTGCAGACATTGCCGCGAAACTCCGCGCTGACCATCCCTCGGCGACCGTCCTGTCCGCCGGCATGAGCGGGGACCTCGAGGCCGCGATCCGGCACGGCGCGACACACGTGCGGATCGGTACGGCGTTGCTCGGCCGCCGGGCGCCACGTCTCGGGTAATGTCCGCTCCATGGCTGGCGCGATGCGCAAGATGGCGCTCTATCTGGGCCTCGTCGAAGACGAGGAGCAGGAGGGCTACGACGGCTACGACGCCGAGGCGTACGACGAGCCGGCACCGGCCGTCGTCCGGCGTGGCGACGCCCCGCAGCTCCGGGTGACGCGACCGGACGAGCCGGCCGCCTACCCGCCGCCGCGTCGCGCCCCCGAGCCCGCGGCGGAGACCTACCGGCTCACGACGATGCATCCGCGGACCTACAACGAGGCGCGCACCATCGGTGAGCACTTCCGCGAGGGCATCCCCGTCATCATGAACCTCACGGACATGGACGACTCCGATGCCAAGCGGCTCGTCGACTTTTCCGCCGGGCTGGTCTTCGGCCTGCACGGCAGCATCGAGCGGGTCACCAACAAGGTGTTCCTGCTCACGCCCGCCCATGTCGAGATCACGGCCGAGGACAAGTCGATGATCGCCGAGGGCGGCTTCTTCAATCAGAGCTAGGAGTCCGCTTGTCGGTCCTGGCGACGGTGGCGCTGTACGTCCTCTGGGTCTTCGTCGGCCTGATGTTCGTGCGGCTCGTCGTCGACTGGACGATGGCGTTCGCCCGCAACTGGCGGCCCTCCGGCGCCGTTGCCGCCGTGCTCGAAGTCGCCTACTCGGTGACCGACCCGCCGCTGCGCGCGTTACGCCGCGTGATCCCGCCGCTGCGGTTAGGGTCGTTCGCGGTGGATCTGGCGTTCATCGTCGTGATCATCATTGCCTACGCGCTGATCGCCGTCATCAGTCCGCACACCGGATGAACCTGGTTGGAGACCGCTGATGCCGCTCACACCTGAGGACGTGCAGAACAAGAGGTTCAGCACCGTCCGCTTCAAGGAGGGCTACGACGAGGAAGAGGTCGATGCCTTCCTCGACGAGGTCGAGGCTGAGCTGCGTCGCCTGCTCGCGCAGAACGAGTCGCTCGCCAAGAGCCCAGCCGCCGCGGCTCCGCCCGCCTCGGCCCCGCAGCAAGCCGCGGCTCCTGCAGAGGAGCCCAACGAGGCGGCGCTGCGGACCCTGCTGCTGGCGCAGCGGACCGCCGACGAAGCCATCGCCCAGGCCAAGGCGGAAGCGGAGTCCGTCGTCGCCCAGGCCAAGGTGCGGGCCTCCTCGATCGAGGCCGAAGCGCAGCAGCAGCACGCCGCGGCGATGGCAGAGCTACAGCGTCAGCGCGCCACGCTCGAGGGCCAGATCGAAGAGCTCCGCGGCTTCGAGCGGGAGTACCGCACTCGCCTCAAGGCCTACCTCGAGGGGCAGCTGCGCGACCTCGACTCGCGTGGTCTCGCGCCAGGCGCTCCGGCCGGCGGCCCGACCCCGCCCAGCCCGGTGCGGCCACCGGCCGCCCCGAGCAGCCCGCCGCCGGCTCCGCCGTCC
>JAFAQI010000361.1 GCA_019246495.1 Frankiales bacterium
CGTCGCCGTTGCCGACCCCGAACCGCACGTGCCCGAGTGGCGTCGCCGCCGGACCGAGCAGCGTCCGCCCGCCGTGGTTCTCATAGCCGGTGAGCGGGCCCGGCAGCCGCGGATCGGCCGGCGTCGAGAGGAGCTCGCCGACCGCGCGAGCGCCCGGCAGCCGGTCGGTCGTGCAGTCGATGATGCCCACGCCGGGATGCACTGCGCCGGTGCCGTCGAGGAACGTCTCGCCGAGGATCTGGAAGCCGGCACAGATCGCGAGGATCGGCTTGCCCACATCGGCAGCCCGGGCAAGGACGCCGTCGCCGAGCCGGGACACCGCCAGGGTCTGCGCGGTGTCCTCACCGCCGCCGAGTACATAGACGTCGACCTGCTCGGGCACCGCTTTGTCGATCGCGACGTCGACGGTCTCCGCAGCAATGCCGCGCCAACGCAACCGTTGCGCGAGAACGCTCGCATTGCCGCCGTCGCCATAGGTGCCGAGCAACGACGGGAACACCAGCGCGACCCGCACGGGATCCGTCCGGCGGTCAGCCACGAGCCACGACCTTGCGATAGACCTGGAACGCCGTGTAGTTGGCGATCACCTCGACCGGCCCAGAGCCCGCCGCGGCGCGCAGGGCCGCCGCCGGATCGTCCACGCGCACATGCTCCACGCCGGCATAACGGAGCCGCACCGCGACATCGCGTGAACGCTCGCCTGTCGCCACCGCCTGGCGACCCGCCAGCACCTCGAACGGCACGTCCCACAGCCACGACGGGTCACGGCCGTCCGCGGCGCGCGCGTTGACCGACACGACCACCGGCGACTGCGGCCGCGCCATGTCGAGCGCTTCGACCCAGCCGGCCGGGTTCTTCGCGAGCAGCAGCCGCACCGGTCGGCCGGCGTACGTCGTCTCCAGATAGCGCCCTTCGACCGACGGGATCGCCGCCATCGCCGCGAACGCCGCTTCCGGCGCGACGTCCCACCGCACCGCAGCCGCCGCCGCCAGTGCCGCATTGCCGACGTTGACCTCGCCGGGGATCGAGAGCTCGACGTCGTACGACGAACCACCCGGCACGCGCACGGTCCGGCCGCTGACGGTCCAGCTCGGGATCGGCCGAGCGAGACCGCAGCCGGTGCTCCGCCACGAGCCTGCGCCGTCGCGTTCCAGAACGTCACCGCACGCGGGACACGACGTCGAGTCATACGTCCATCGCTGGCCCGCCGCCACCCACGTCACGTCCGACGAGCCGCTCGCCGCCCACACCACGAGCGGGTCGTCCGCGTTGGCGATTACCGCTGGCGCGCCCGGCCCCTCGAGGGCGCTTCGCCAGATGCCCGCGAGCCGGCGCACCTCGGCGTAGCGGTCGAGCTGATCGCGCGACAGGTTCAGCAACACCACGGCACGAGGCCGCACGGCCGCGACCACCTTGGGCAGGAACGGCTCGTCCACTTCCAGTACGCCGAGCCGGCTCGTGCGGTCGCCGGCCAGCGCCGCGGTCAGGCCGGTCGGCAGGTTGGCGCCGCCGCCGTTGGACACGACCGGTTCCTTCGTCGACAGGGCCGCGACGAGCAACGTCCGCGTCGTCGTCTTGCCGTTGGTGCCGCTGACGAGCACCAGTTCACGACCGCCGGCCGCCGTCGCCATCGCGTCGGGGTCGACGAGCAGGGTGACGCGACCGCCGATCGTCGTGCCGCTTCCGCGACCGGTCAGCTTGGACAAACCGGCGGCGGTCGCGCCGGCGGCACGGGCCAGCGCGAAGCGGGCGCCGCCGCGACGTCGCGCGGCGTCCCCGGACAGGGCAGAGGAGGTGCCCGTCACCCCTTGACGTTGGTGCGCGCGATGAGCACGAAGACGGCGAACGAGGCCAGCGTCAGCAGCGCCACGACCGGCAGGACGGTCCGGATGACCCGCGGCGGCGCGGAGGCGATCGACTTGCCGAGCACGAAGCTCGCCCCCCAGAGCACGATGCTCAGCACGCCGAGCCCAATGGCGTACTTCTCCTCGAGATCCACGCCGACACCTTATCGAGGACGACCGGCGTCCGTCGCGCGTGGCTCGTGTCGCGGCACCCGGCCGACCGTCGTCCCGTGCTCGGACAGGGCTCGCGCGGTGTTGACCAGCGCGACGTGGCTGTAGGCCTGCGGCACGTTGCCCACCTGGCGCCGATGCCGCGGGTCGTACTCCTCGGCGAGCAGCCCGACGTCGTTGCGAATGTCGAGCACGCGCTCGAACAGCGCGCGCCCCTCGTCGATGCGACCGATCATGTGCAGGTCGTCGGCCAGCCAGATCGTGCAGGCGACGAACGCGCCCTCCTCACTCGCGAACCCGTCGTTGGTCGACTCGTTGTCATAGCGGCGCAGGAACCCGTCGTGCATCAGCTCGTCGTGGATCGCATCGACCGTGCCGACGACGCGCGGGTCGTCACCGGGAAGGAAACCGACCTGCGGGATCAGCAGCGTGGCGGCGTCCAGAGCCTTGCTGCCGTAGGACTGCACGAACGAGTTGCGCTTCTTGTCGAACCCCTTCTTGCACACCTCGGCGTGGATCTTGTCGCGGAGTTTGCGCCAGCGCGCGACCGGACCCGGCAGACCGAACTGCTCGACCGCGCGCACCGCGCGGTCGAAGCCGACCCAAGCCATCACCTTGGAGTGCACGCAGTGCTTGGGGTCGCCGCGCATCTCCCAGAGACCCTGGTCGGGCTCGTCCCACTTCCGTTCCAGTACGTCGAGAAGCCCGAGCTGCATTGACCACGCGTTCTCGGTCGGCGACATGCCGCAGGAGCGGTCGAGGTGCAAGGCGTCGAGCACCTCGCCATAGACGTCGAGCTGGAACTGGTCGGACGCGGCGTTGCCGATGCGCACGGGCTTCGAGCCGGCATAGCCGTCGAGGTGGTCGAGGGTCTGCTCGCTGATGCGGCGCTCGCCCGCGAGCCCATACATGATGCGCAGCTTCTCCGGATCGCCGGCGAGTGCACGCATGAGCCACTCGCGCCACTGCTTCGCCTCGTCCTGAAAGCCGGTGTAGTGCAGCGTCTGCAGCGTCATGGACGCGTCGCGCAGCCAGCAGTAGCGGTAGTCCCAGTTGCGCTCGCCGCCCAGCGCTTCGGGGAGGCTGGTCGTCGCGGCCGCGACGATGCCGCCGGTTGGTTCGTAGGTGAGCGCCTTGAGTGTGATCAGCGACCGAACGACAGCGTCGGGCCACTCGCCGTCGTAGGTGCAACGGGACACCCACGCCGCCCAGTAGTCCTCGGTCTCGGCGAGTGCGTGGTCGGGGTCGACCGGGTCGGGCGGCGGCAGGTGCGACGGCTGCCAGGTGAGCACGAACGGCACCCGTTCGCCCGCCGAGACCCGGAACTTCGACGCATGCGCGAAGTCCTTGCCTTCCAGATCGACCGGCGTGCGCAGGTGCACCGAGTCAGGGCCGGCGACGGCGAGGATGCCTCCGTCGACGCGGCGCACCCACGGCATGGCGTCGCCGTAGTCGAACCTGAGGCGCACCTCGCTGACGACGTCGACGCTGCCACTCAGACCCTCGACGATGCGCACGATGTCCGGGGCCTTGCCGCGCGGCGGCATGAAGTCGGTCACCCGCACCGCGCCCTTACGCGACTCCCACACGGTGTCGAGGACGAGGCTGTCCCCGCGATAGGACCGGCTCGTGCACTCACCGGCCCCCGCCGGAGCGATGCGCCAGTGCCCGTTGTCCGGCTCGCCGAGGAGTCGGGCGAAGCAGGCGGGGGAGTCGAAGCGGGGGAGGCACAACCAGTCGACGGATCCGGTGCGGCTGACCAGCGCGACGGTCTGCATGTCCCCGACCACCGCGTAGCTTTCGATCGGCTCGTTGTGCGCCACGACTCGTAGGCTTGCAGACGTGATCGGCGGTCGAGTGATCCGGCCCGGAGTCGGCGTGTTGGCCGCTATGGCCGTCGCCACTGCCGGTACGGCGGGATGCGGTCTCGTCTATGCCAAGCGGGAGATCGTCGTCCACTTCACTCCGCAGGCCACGTCGCAGCAGCACGCGGCCGCCCGGACGGCGTGCGCGCACGCGGCGCCGCACGTCTCGCCGGAGCCCATCGACCACACCCGCTACCCGTCGTCGCTGGTGTCCGACATCCGGTTCCGGGTCGACAAAGCGAGCGATGCCGACCTCGCGAAGCTCAGCGAGTGCCTGCGCAAACAGCCCGGCGTGGTCGGCATGGACGACCCGATGGACACCACTCGCTGAAACCCGGTGTTCATCCCGGCGTAACTGCGGGCATCACCTGCCCATGACGACTGCCGCTGCACCCGCTGACAACGACGTCATTCGCAGCACGATCCCGGCGCGGATCGACCGGCTGCCCTGGAACACCTTCCACACCCGGTTGGTGGTTGCGCTGGGCGTGGCCTGGGTCCTCGACGGCCTCGAGATCACCGTCGCGGCCAA
>JAFAQI010000282.1 GCA_019246495.1 Frankiales bacterium
GTCTCGTCGGCGACGTCACAGTCACCGGCGCGAAGAACAGCGTGCTCAAGGTGATGGCGGCGGCGTTGCTCGCCGAGGGCACCACGACGCTGTCCCGGGTGCCCGACATCATCGACGTGCCGATCATGAGCGAGATCCTGCGCGGACTCGGCGCGGAGGTGACCGGACACGCGCCGGAGATCTCGATCACGGTGCCGGAGCGGCTTGGGCACGAGGCCGACTACGAACACGTACGACGGATCCGCGGCTCGGTCTGCGTGCTCGGACCGCTGATCGCCCGCGCCGGGCGAGCGCGTGTCGCGCTGCCGGGCGGCGACGCGATCGGGTCGCGCGCACTCGACCTGCACGTGATGGGTCTCGAACGGCTCGGCGCGACGTTCGACAACGCACACGGATATCTCATCGCCGAGGCCGCGAAGCTGTCGGGTGCGCAGATCTGGCTCGACTTCCCGAGCGTCGGTGCAACCGAGAACATCCTGATGGCGGCCGTGCTCGCGGAAGGCACGACGACGATCGACAACGCTGCGCGCGAGCCGGAGATCGTCGACCTCTGCGAGATGTTGGTCGCGATGGGCGCGCAGATCGGCGGCATCGGCTCGTCGACGCTCGAGGTCGTCGGCGTCGACCGGCTCAGCGGATGTCACCACGACGTCGTGCCGGACCGGGTCGTCGCAGGCACCTATGCGTTCGCCGCGGCGATGACCCGCGGGGACGTGACGGTGCGCGACGCCCGGCCGGAGCATCTCGAGCTCGCGCTGGACAAGCTGGTGCAGGCCGGCGCAGTGGTGACCGCGACCGACGACGGCTTCCGGGTGCGGTGCGACGACCGGCCGCGGGCGGTGGACTTCGTGACGCTGCCCTACCCCGGCTTCCCGACCGACCTGCAGCCAATGGCCGTGACGCTCAACGCGATCGCCGACGGCAGCGCGTTCGTCACCGAGAACATCTTCGAGGGCCGGTTCATGTTCGTCGACGAGCTGCTGCGACTCGGCGCCGACGTCCGCACCGACGGCCATCACGCGATCGTTCGCGGGCGGGAGCGGCTGTCCGGCGCACCGGTGCGCGCGACCGACATCCGGGCTGGCGCGGCGCTCGTGCTGGCCGGCCTCGTGGCGGACGGTACGACGTCGGTTGCCGGCGTCCAGCACATCGACCGCGGCTACCAGGACTTCGATCTCGCACTCGCCGGGCTCGGCGCGACGGTCGTCCGGCGTACCGAACCGACGCTCGTCTGACCTCGTCTGCCCGGTTTCGGCCGTCTTGTCCGCGGAGTGCGGTCCGGCGTGGCAACCAATGAGGCGGCTGTTGCGTCAATACCGTTGTGACACCACATGCAGGCATTGGGTCGCATCCGGGAGGCACGGTGGACGTTCGTGTCGTGCGACCCGGCGCCGCCCTGATTCTGTCGGGGCGGCTGGGTGCCTCGACCGTCGCCGACGTTCGCATCGCCCTCGGCGAGGCCATCGACAACGGGGTGGACGACCTGCTCGTCGACCTGCGTGACGTCGAGCTGGTCGATGCGACGGGTCTCGGCGTGCTCGTGGGCGCGCATCGGCGGGCCGACCGGCTGGGCCGACGGCTGGTGCTCCAGCACGTCCCGCCGCGGATCGACCGACTGCTTCACGCGACGCGGCTGCACCGGGTGCTCGTCGTCGAGCCCGAGCCGACCGGCGTCGTCACGCTGGACTCGCCGATCTCGGCCTGACGCGCCGTTCCTTCGCGTCAGACGACGTGGACGGTGCCGCGCATCCACGGGTGGAAGTGGCACATGAACCCGTAGCTGCCGCGGAAGAAGAAGTAAACCGTGCGCATCGCGCTGGGAGGAACCGTCCCGGTGTCGCGGAAGCCGCCGTGTGACGGCGAGAACGTGTGCACGGTCGTCGAGCGGTTGGTGATGTGCACCGCACCGCCGCAGCGCACGGTGACGCTCGACGCCGAGAACCGGTAGGGCTCGCTCGGATGGGTCGGATCCTCTTGCATCGCCAGTGAGGCGCTCGAAGAGTTCTTGGCGCAGGGGCTGGGCGACGAAGTGCTGGACGAAGGGGACGGGCGGGGGCTCGGCCGCGGTGACGTCGTACGGCGTGGGCCGCGGGCGGTCGTCGGTGAAGCGGTCGGCGAGACGGTCGCGGCCGGGGTGGCGGCCACGTGATGCCGACCTCGGCTCCGGTGGGCCGAGGCGGCTGGCGTCGGCGTCGTTGTCGTCGACGGTGCGGCGGCGGTCGTGCCCGCGTCGCTGGTCTGCACCGGTCTCAGAGGTGGGCCGCCGCTGACGCCCGCGCTTCCGCCACTGCACGCCGTGAGCAAAGTGAGAGCCGCGACGGCTGCACCTGCGCCGGCGCAGCCCCGTATCCGTCGCATGCCGACAGCACGGCTCCCACCCGCGTCCGGTTCACGTTGAGTGCGACGAAATGCACCTCGGCAACCCCCGTTTCAAGGTGCATTCCGTCGCACTCAACATCTGGGGGTCCGGTTGTCAGCCGTCAGGGATGCGGGTCGGGCAACGGCTTGCAGATGTGGTCGGCGCGGTTGCCGGATCGTCTGGCCGGACGCGCACCTGTTGCGAGGTAGGCCGCGATGCGATCGTCGACGCACCGGTCACCGGACAGGCTGTCAGCGTGAGTCATTCCGCCTGGCTCGGCGATCAGGCTCGCGTTGGGAAACAGCCTGCGCACTTCGAGGCTGCCGGCGTAAGGCGTGGCGGCGTCGAGCGTCTCGCCGACGAGCAGGACGCTCGACACGTGGCTGCCGTTGATGTGCATCGGCTTGCCGGCGCGCACCGGCCAGTAGAGGCAAGGCGCGTTGAACCACAGGTTGTCCCAGGTGAGGAACGGCGCCTTCGCGGCCATCCGACCGGCGTCCGTGCGCCACGTTCGCCACGATCGCGGCCAGTGCGCGTCGCTGCACTGGACGGCGGAATAGACGGCGTAGCTGTTGTCGTCGCCTGGGCCGTTGAACGCGGCGTAGAAGTCGGCGATCGGTCGCCAGTGGTCACCGTTGACGAACCGGCGGAAGTCCCGGCCGAGTTCGAGCCAGGTGTCGCGGTAGTAGCCGGCGTAGAGGAACGCGTCGGTCCACTCGTCCGGACCGACCTTGCCGCCGGCCGGATGTTTGGCCAGTCGGTCGAGCTCGCGGTACCAGAGGCGCGAGACGTCGTTGGTCGTGCGGCCGAGGTGGTAGGTCCGGTGGTAGCGGGCGAGCCAGCGGAACCAGATGCGGATGTTGCGGTTGAAAGCCTTGTCTTGGTTGAGGATGTCGGCGTACCAGACGTGGCGAGGGTCGACCGTGCTGTCGAGCACCATGCGCGCGAGATGTCGCGGGAACAACGTGGCGTAGACCTGGCCGAGATAGGTGCCGTAGGAGAAGCCGTAGAACGAGATCTTCTTGACGCCGAGCGCGGTGCGGATCGTGTTCATGTCCCGCGCCGTGTCGGCGGTGGTCATGTGCTTGATGAGGTCCGGGTATTTCTTCGCGCACGCATCGGCGTAGCGCTTCGTCCGCTTGCGCCACTCGCGCACGAGGTGCGTGCTGCGCGGCCGGTAGTCGGGGCGGGCGTAGCGGAAGTAGGTGGGGATGCAGCGCATCGCCGGCCGGCTGTCGCCGACGCCGCGGGGGTCGAACCCGATCCAGTCGTAGTCGGCTCCGACGCCGTTCGGCACGTCGGCGCCGAGCGTGGACTGGTCAAGCCCGCTTGCGCCCGGCCCGCCGGGGTTGACGACGATGACGCCTTGGTAGTCGGCGTCGGAGGACGTGTGGGCGATCCGCGAGACAGCGATCCGGAGATGCGCCCCGCTGAGGTTCGCGTAGTCGAGTGGCACCGTGACGAATCCACACTTCGCGCCGGCGGCAGCGAGAGCGCTGTCGGCACACGTGTGCCAGGCGATCGAGCCGGTTGCTGCGCGAGCCGGTGTGGTCCGACCGGCGGCGCCGGGGGCGATGCAGGCCAGAGCGGTGAGGGCCGCGGCCACCCCAAGCCGAACACCCCTGCCGACACCGCTCATCGCACCGAGCCTAGTGGGACATTCGCCCGGTCTGTCCGAATCCGCCGACCGCTCAGGTCGCGGACAGCGACTGCGCCATGTCGTCGGCTAGGGCGGGATTCGCGTAAGGACCTGGCGCCCGTAGCGCCGCCATCACCTGCTGCTGCGACACCGGATCCTTGTCCTGGCTCATCTTCACCTTGCAGATGAAGCGGCTGATCGGCAGCCGGAGCCCGACGGTGCCTCGCGAGAGCGGCCGGCCCCACCCCGGGTCGAGCAGCATTGGCTCGGTGACGTGTCGCTCGAAGTGCTCGACGAGCCGGGCGAGCACTTCAAGGTTCTCCTCGGCGTCGAGGAGCTGCGGTACGCCGTAGCAGTGCGCGACGCTGAAGTTCCATGTCGGCGCGCGCACGGCTCCCGGCGCGTACCAGCTCGGGGAGATGTAGCCGTGCCGCCCCTGCACGATCAGCAGGACCTCGCGGTCGCCGAATCCGTGGACGACGTCATCGGGCCGGCCGACGTGAGTTACGACGGCGAGCTCGTCGGAGCGTTCATCGAGCAGGACCGGGTAGTGCGACGCGACGAGCTCGTCGTCGTTGTTGCTGACGATCGTCGCCCAGGGGTGCTCGCGGATCAGCCGGCGAATGACCTCGGGATCGTCGGACGCGTGCAAGGGGTTGGGGCGCACGAGGACGGATTCTGACACGCGGCTCTCGCGACGGCGATTGCTTTCAGCAGAGGCAGAACTCGTCGGCGTACCCGCTCATGACCTCGAACATCTGCATCGGGTCGGGCGCCCAGTCGTTGTCGCGAGCGAGGCACCACATGTCGCAGAACATCTCGCCGGTGCGCAAGGCTGGGGAGGTGCGCCAGCGCATGACCGCACCTTCCTCGCCGGCCCACATCTGGTGCGGGGTTCCCGGCGGGACGACGAGTTCGTCGCCCTCCTTGATGGTGAACTCCTCGTCGCCACAGATGCCGTGCATCGTGCCCGAGAGCACTGTGAAGTTCTCGGTCTGGGACGGGTGTAGGTGCAACGGAGGCTTCCGGCTGTTCGCCGGGTAAGTCGCCTCGATCTCGACGTGGTCACCGCCAGTCGACTCGGCCGTCGCGGTGAACACCGTCTTGGTGCCGGCTTTCGGGTTGACGAGCTCGGTGCCGATCTCAGGTTTCATGCAGGGCATTTTGCAACGACAGCGGGAGCCCGGCAGCCGTCTTGCCAAACGCGCGCGCGTCCACCGCCACATTTGAGTGCCGGCCACGACACGCCGCCGCAGGCGCGGATCATGGTCGGGGCACCCCGAAAGTGCCGGAAGAACTAGATCGGAAGAGTCATCGCAAATGGACCGAAAGTATCCTTTAGTGCGAGCGATCATCCGATACCGCGCACGGGTGATTCCTGGCAGCATCGAGGCATGCCTCAGTTGCGCACTCGCCTTGTCCAAGCCGCGGCGACCGTCGGCGCGCTAGCGGCACTGACATCGTGCGCAGCTGCCGCGGCCCCGAAGGCGCCCGTGCGCCCCGCGACACAGAGTGCCGGGGCGGTCACGCCGACTCCGCTTCCGTCTACTTCAGTGGATGTCGCCGCGACGAGCACCGCCGACGATGCCCCGCCGGCAGTGTCACGTCGTCAGGCTCTCGCGGATGCGAGATCGGCGGCGCTGCCTGTGCTTCGACTCGTCGACAAGGCCGCGGCGCTGACCAGGCAAGGCAGCCCTCAAGGCAGCGATGCGCTGTCTGTGTGGGAAGAGCAGATGCAGAGCTGTATCGCCCTGAAGAATCGCATAGACCGGCGGGGCCTCGCCGTGGCAGCACCCCTCGTAACGCAGAGCCACCTCTATCGCAGCGTCGGTCGGACTTTGGAAGGCATGCTGAACGCCGTACCACTCTGCACGACTCACCAGGCGCAAGCGGCCGCCGTGCTGAGCCGGGAAGCGGCCCGCTTGCGACTCTTGCTTCACATGACCTGATCTGTTGATCCACCGACGTTCGTTCAACGGGGGAGAGCTTTAGTGAACCGCTTTCCCGGGTGGTGCCCGGCCGCCGCTGCGATCATGGTTGCGGCGATGCTCTCGAGCTGCTCTGCCAGCCATCATCCGAACGGCACACGGGCAGTGCCCGGACCCCCGGCGCCTGTGCTTGGCAGATTTCTACACACGAACTACCGCGTCATGTCGCAGCAACGCGTCCCGCTCGAGGGCAGCGGAAGGGTTGCAGACGTCATCTTGGTATCCGCGGGCCCCGGCCTTACGCCCGGTGAGCCAGTTGTAGGTGGTACTCAAGACGTCCAGATTCTTTCGTGGGATGCGATCGCCAAGCGCTGGAACCTTGCGTTTGACGCGGCGGACAAGGTGCTCGACTCGAACTTGCTGGGCGCCGTGCCTCCAAAGGCGACGGCGCTACTCGATCAGTCACATCCCGTAGGTGGGGTCGTAGTTCGTCCGGTTTCGGTGCATAGGGGCCAGTGGCTCGCGACCATTTACGGTTACGACGCCTACTTCAATCACCCACCAGGATTTCTCGCGTTCATTGCCATGGACCGTCAGGGTTCTGCCAGAATCGTGTACTACGACACGGCTGCCGGCTTGTCTCAGCGCACGATCACTGGCGCCCCTGGGGAACAGCGAGTGACCGTAACAGCGGAACTGTTCACGGTCGCAGACCCTGCATGCTGTCCGGCAAGGATGTACACGCAGGTTCTCGGCGCTGGTGGCGATTACCAGCCCAGCTACCCCTCCATCGAGGTCCTGTCTGACGATCGCCCCTGGCTGGGTGCTTACGTCGCTAACGATCCCGAATCGCGGGAGCGCGCCGTCGTGGTGGGCACGGCAGACGGGTCGCCGGCGTCTTCGGTGCTTCGGGTGACCGACAGATTGATGTCAGTGGTGGGCGCACCGATCCGGTCGACGTCGTCGCTGGGGCCAGCAGTACTCGATCAACTCGCACGGCATAGGCCAGGCGACTCGGTTACTCTCCGCGTGCTGCGAGACGGACACCCAGTCCAGCTGCAAGTGACCCTCGCGTCATACAAGGAGCGGAGCTCGGAAGAGGATCTGACGCCGAAGCCCGCGATCGCTGGCTTCAACGGCACCGATGCACCGGCAGGTCAGACCCCCGGATTCATCGTGTCTTATGTCACTCCGGGTGGTCCCGCCGACGCGGCTGGGCTCTCGCCGGGCGATGACGTCGTGGCGGTGGGGGGTGTGCGGGTGCGGGGGAGCACGGATGTCCAAGCCGCCCTCGTCGGTGAAAGTGGCGTCGGTGTATCGATTCGCATTGAGCGCCCCGACGGCTCACGCGTCACGGCGCAGCTCACGCCCGTTGATGCGCCGAGCAACGATTACAACGTGCTAAGCCCCAGCGAGATCTGAGCGGTCGTCCGTATGCATGTCCGGATGAAAGCGAAGCTCACTGAAGACCGTGCGGCGTGTCGCGTAGCGCGCACTCTGACGGGGTTGCACACCTTTCTTGCACGGGCTGACTTGCGAATACCGCACGAGTCTCGATATCTGAGGTGATTGTGGCTGCTCGTCCGGGACGTCAGGATCGGCCGACGCCTCCTCATCCTCGGTCACGCTCGCAGGCTACGGGCGTCCTCCGACGCTTTCAGTCCATTTGTCGCGCCCCTTCTACCTTCCGACCTGGGACCACCGCGCTGGCGTTGGTGCGGGCGCGGGGTTCGGCAGGCAAGCCCAACTGGCCACCGAGAGGGGCGGGTGCCGTCGTCGGGTCACAAGCCGCGCGTCGGGCCGCACGTGGGATCGGGTCCACCACCGGGCCGTGCCATTCCGTCACGGGCGACAACGGTCCGGTGCGGGCTGCATAACGGCACTGACTCATCGGGTGCCTACAAGTTGACGAGTTCGGCGACCTTCTTGGCGATGTCCTTCAACGAGTCCTCGTCAGTGCTGAGACCGTTGCGAGACCCGAGAAGAGGGCTGACTGCCCGGATCTCCTCGTAGGTGACGCCGTGCGCTACGGGAATCAGCAGGTCGCGGGCCAGCAGTTCGGAAAGCTCCTTTTCGGACACGCCACCGCCTTCTATGCGCTTGAGGAAGGCGGGGGGTAATGAGGACGAGACCGATGCGCGTCTTGGCCAGGCCCTTGTCGATTTCCCTCATGAAGGGCTGCCCGAGGATGATGTCCCGCTCGCTGAACCAGACCGACACACGTTGGGCTTCGAGGAGGTCGTGCAGTTCAGTTGCGGTGGATCGCCGGTCGTCCCAAGCGTGGCACAGAAACAGGTCGTAGGACTCGGTGCGCGGTCCCACCGCTTCGACCTTCTGGCGGTAGCGGTCCAGCGCGGCGACTTCGTCAGCGGTGTAGGTGACTGGTGAGTTAGCAGGTGACCAACGCGGACGGGTCGATCGGCTGCCGCCACCGCCGCTGGACCCGCTGCCCGTGTGTCCGCCGGTTGTAACGCGCGGCGTCGACGGGGGGTAGTAGGACGGTGAATAGGACGACCGGTATCGGCCGCCGTGCACAGGGCAGTCCGCTCCGCCGCCGCGGATGTGGCCTAGTACGGGCGCTGTGCATCGCATGGATCCACGTTAGGACCGACCACCGACAGTTTTGACAGGTCGGAGCCGGCCTACCGGAGAGCGGAGGCGGCGTGGAGCGCTTCGATGGCCAGTTCCGTCGTCCTAGGCTCCATGGCGTGCGTCTCGTCATCGCTCGCTGCTCGGTCGACTACGCCGGCCGGCTGACGGCGCACCTGCCGATGGCGCCGCGGCTGCTCCTGGTGAAGGCGGACGGCAGCGTCTCGATTCACGCTGACGGCGGCGCCTACAAGCCGCTCAACTGGATGACCCCGCCGTGCACGCTTCGTGAGGAGGCGGGCCGGTGGACGGTCATCAACAAGACCGGCGAGACGCTCACGATCACGATCGACGAGGTGCTGTCGGACACGTCGTACGACCTGGGCACTGACCCCGGGCTCGTCAAGGATGGCGTCGAGGCGCACCTACAGCAGCTTCTCGCCGACCGGTGTGAGGTTCTCGGTGCGGGGTGGCGGCTGGTCCGGCGCGAGTATCCGACCGACATCGGTCCGGTCGACCTCTTGTGTCGCGACGCGGACGGTGTGCACGTCGCCGTCGAGATCAAGCGACGCGGCGAGATCGACGGTGTCGAGCAGCTTGCGCGTTACCTCGAACGGCTCGACCGGGACCCCTTGCTGCGTCCGGTGCGTGGCGTCTTCGCCGCGCAGGAGATCAAGCCGCAGGCCCGCGTGCTGGCGGCCGAGCGCGGCATCGACTGCGTCCTCCTCGACTACGACGAGCTGCGCGGACTCGAGCCGAACACGCCGCGGCTGTTCTGACGCCGTACGACGTCAGCCGTCGAGCCCGAACAGGTCGGCCATGTCCAGCAGCCGGATCACCCGCGCAACCGGGCGGGGCGCGTTGCGGATCCGGATGACGCCCGGGCCGAGCGACATGGCCTGCCGGATGAGCGGGTCGAGCCCCGAGACATCCGCGAAGCTGAGGCCTTCGGCGTCGACGAGGATTCGCTTCGGCCGCGGATCGGCGAGCACCTCGGAGAGCCGACGCTCCAGCTCGGGAGCCGTCGCATAGTCGAGCTCACCCTCGGCTCGAAGCACAGCGGTGTCGCCGGTCTGGACCACGGACAGCCGGAGCGGCGGGCGCGACGAAAGCGTCACCCGGGCTCCTTCCGCACAAGGACCCGGACCGGGTCGCTGGCGGCTGGGGACTCAACCGGGATGCCCTGCCTGACGGCAGGTGGCAGACAGGTTACGTCAGCGACGCACCGTGGAGGCGACGAGCTGCTCGGCGACGGCCCGCAGCTTCACGTTGCGGTGCTGCGACTGCTGGCGCAGGACGTCGAACGCGGTGTCCGCGTCCACTCCGTCACGGTGCATGAGGATGCCTTTCGCCTGCTCGATGACCGCGCGCGAGACGATCGCCGTCCGGAGCTGTTCGGTCAGGCGGGTGGCGTCGGCGTAGACCTTGGCGTTGGCGAGCGCGACCGACGCCTGACCGGTGAACAGAGCGATCAGCGCGTCGTCGAGCGCCGTGAATCCACTCGGCTTTCCGCTGTAGAGGTTGAGTGCGCCGATCGCCTCTCCGCCGACGACGAGCGGGGCAGCGAGAAAGCTGCGCACGTCGGCGGCGCGGGCATCGCGGACGAACTCCGGCCAGCGCTCCTCGGCCTCATCAACGTCGAACCGGTTGACCGCTTTGTCCGCGATTGCTTGCAGGCATGGGCCGTGACCGCGCTTGTACTGGCCCTCGTCGACGACGAGAGTCCGTCCGTCGGTGTGCGCCGCGGTGAGGTAGCCGTTATCGGTCTGGAGGGTCACGCCGGCGGCGTCGCAGTCCTCGATGACGCGGCTGGCGAGATCGGCCACCCGCTGCAGCGTCGCCTCGACGCTCTCCTCCGAGACCAGCAGCTGGGCGAGTTCGTGCACGGCTGCCGCGACATCGCCGGCTCGGTCCTGCAGCTCCTCGGCGAGTTCGGCGAGGTCGACTGCGTCGTCGGCCGTGCCGACCTCGTCGCTGGGGGCCACGGGCGGACTCTAGATCACTTAGGGATACGCCACACTGCCTTCGTGACATTCACGGAAGCCGCGGTGGTGGGCCTCGGCACCATGGGGGCGGGCATCGCCGAGGTGCTGACGCGGACCGGTCTTCAGGTCACCGCGGTCGAGGTGAACACCGACCTGCTGGAGGCCGGTCGAGGGCGAGTCGCGACCTCGCTGCAGCGGGCCCAGGACCGCGGCCGGCTCTCCGCCGAGGACCGCGCATTGATCGACGAGCGGTTGCGGTTCACCGCCGACCGTGCGGACCTCTCATCCGTCGATCTCGTGGTCGAGGCCGTGCCCGAGCGGCTCGATGTCAAGGCGGCACTGTTCGCAGAGCTCGAATCTGTCTGCAAACCCGAGGCGGTCTTCGCAACGAACACGTCGTCTTTGTCGGTGACTGCCATCGCCGCCGCGACCAGCCGCCCGAACCGCGTCGTCGGCATGCACTTCTTCAACCCCGCACCCGTGATGCAGGTCGTCGAGATCGTCGCGACCGTGTTGGCCGACGACGCGGTAGTCAACGGCGTACGGGAGCTCGCGGATCGATGCGGAAAGACCCCGGTGGTGGTCGCGGACCGCGCAGGATTCATCGCCAACGCGTTGCTGCTGCCCTATCTGAACGACGCCGCGCGGCATGTCGAGACCGGCCGCGGCACGGTCGAGTCGGTCGACGCCGCGATGCGCGAGCGAGCCGGATTTCCGATGGGTCCTCTTGCGCTGATGGACCTCATCGGTCTCGACGTCTGCCTGCCGATCCTCGACGTCCTCTGGGACGAGTTCCGCGACCCGCGGTACGCCGCGACACCGCTGCTTCGCCGGCTCGTCGTCGCCGGTCGGCTGGGTCGCAAGACCGGCCGCGGCTGGTACCGATATGACAGCGGTGAGCCCGTCGGTGACGTGCCGGCCCCGGTCCGCGTGGGCAAGCCGGACGCCGACGCTCTGCTCTCGGCGCACCTCGCCGATGCGGTGCGGATGGCCGGCGACGGCTATGCCACCGAGGACGACATCGACACCGCGATGCGGCTCGGCTGCGGTTATCCGCGCGGGCCGTTCGCGATGCTCGCCGAGTGAGCCCCCGCCGAGCGAGACGTCGCGAGGACGAGGCTCGGCCGTTGCGCACCGATGCCGATGCCGTGACGGAGTCGCGACCCGACGGCGACTGGCTCGTGCGGCCGATCACCGCCGCGGCCGCGGGAAAGGTCTATCGCTGCCCCGGCTGCGACCACGAGATCCCCGCGCGAACAC
>JAFAQI010000290.1 GCA_019246495.1 Frankiales bacterium
GGCGTCGCGGTCATCGGATTGGTGCCGGACGGTGCCGAGGATGCGGAGCGCCGGTTGCGGCAGCTCGGCGTCGCCCACGTCGTTGCGTCGTCCGCGACCCCCGAGATGGTGGCCGAGACCATCCGGACCGCGGTCGGCACCGCGCCCGCGCCGGCGGGGTTCGCGGTCGCCGACCCGTGGGGAGCCGTCACCGGCACGGGCGAGGCCGATGCCGGCCGGCCCGCGGGGGACGACGACGTCGAGGCACCGCCGTCCCGCGTTGTCGCGGTCTGGGGACCCTACGGCGCACCCGGGCGCACGACGGTCGCCGTCACCCTGGCCGGCGAGCTCGCCGATCTCGGCGTCGAGACCTTGCTGGTCGACGCCGACGTCTACGGCGGCGCGATCGCACAGCTGCTCGGCCTCCTCGATGAGGCGCCCGGGCTCGCGGCCGCGTGCCGGCTCGCCAACAACGGCACGCTCGACCTTCCGGGGTTGGCGGAGCTCGCGCTCACGATCCGGCCGCGCCTGCGCGTCCTCACCGGCATCAGCCGACCGGAGCGCTGGCCCGAGATCCGGCCGACCGGCCTCGACGTGGTGCTGTCGCTCGCCAGATCGCTCGCAGCCGTAGTCGTTGTCGACTGCGCGTTCTCGCTCGAACAGGACGAGGAGCTCTCGTTCGACACCGTCGCTCCGCGTCGCAACGGCGCGACGCTGACCGCGATCGCCGCCGCCGACACCGTTGTCGCCGTCGCGTCCGGCGACCCGGTCGGGCTCCAGCGGTTCGTCCGCGGCCACGCGGAGCCGGTCGAGATCGCGCCGAAGGCGGAGGTCGTGCCGGTGGTCAACCGGCTGCGCGCCGCCGCGGTCGGTGGTGGTGACGCCCGGCGCGAGATCACTGCGGCACTCGAGCGTTTCGGCGGCATCGCCGGGCCGCGGTTCGTGCCACTGGATGTCGCCGGGCTGGACGCCGCAGTCGCCTCCGGTCGGATGCTCGCCGAGTGCACCCCCAAGTCCCCGGTCCGGCAGGCGCTGCGCGTCGTGGCCGCGGAGCTCGCCGGCATCGAGCTTCCGCGCGGCCGGCGGGGTCGACGCCCGCGCTGACGCGCGTCAGCGCGCGGCGTACTTCCCGAGCTCTTGCCGCGCCACCGACCGCACGTGCACCTCATCGGGACCGTCGGCCAGCCGCAGCGTCCGCGCGTGGGCATACATGCTCGCCAGCGGGAAGTCGTCGGAGACGCCGCCGCCGCCGTGCACCTGGATCGCGCGGTCGATGACGTTGAGGCACGCGCGAGGTGCGATGACCTTGATGGCGGCGATCTCGGACCGCGCGCCCTTCGCGCCGACAGTGTCGATCAGGTGTGCGGTGTAGAGCGTGTAGAGCCGCGCCTGGTCGATCTCCATCCGCGACTCGGCGATCTGCTGGCGTACGACGCCCTGCTCCGCGAGCGTCCGGCCGAAGGCGGTTCGGGACATGGCGCGCTTGCACATGAGCTCGAGCGCCTTCTCGGCGACGCCGATCGCGCGCATGCAGTGATGGATGCGGCCGGGGCCGAGCCGGGCCTGCGCGATCGCGAATCCGCCGCCCTCCTCGCCGATGAGGTTCGACACCGGGACGCGGACGTTCTCGAACGTGATCTCGCAGTGCCCGTGCTGGTCGACGTAGCCGAACACCGGCAGGTTGCGCAGGATGGTCACGCCGGGGGTGTCGACCGGCACCAGGATCTGCGACTGATGGCGGTGGGCGGGCGCGGTCGGATCGGTCTTGCCCATGAGAATGAAGAACTTGCAACGCTCGTCGGCGGCGCCGCTGATCCACCACTTGCGGCCGTTGATGACGTAGTCGTCGCCGTCGCGGGTGATCTCGGTCGAGATGTTCGTCGCGTCCGACGACGCCACCGCGGGCTCGGTCATGGCGAACGCCGACCGGATCTCGCCGTCCATCAACGGACGGAGCCAGCGCTCCTTCTGTTCCGGCGTACCGAACATGTGGAGCACTTCCATGTTGCCGGTGTCGGGGGCCGCGCAGTTGGTGGCTTCCGGCGCGAGGTGCCCGGACCGGCCCATGATCTCGGCGAGATGGGCGTAGTCGACGTTGGACAGCCCGGATACGTCGGGAAGGAAGAGGTTCCACAGGCCGCGGCTCTTCGCCTCGACCTTCAGATCCTCGACGACCGGCGGCACGGTGTGCGGCTTGCCGGCCGCGAACAGCTCCCGCCGCTGCTCCTCGTAGACCTTCTCCGCCGGGTAGATGTGGCTGTCCATGAACTCTTCGAGGCGCTTGATGTAGTCCTGCGCGGCTGAAGAAACAGCGAAGTCCACGACGGGTTCCCTTCGAGCGAGCGAGGGTCCGACAGTATCGTCGCGGCCCGTGACGATCCTTGGCCGCGGCGACCTGTCCCCGCCGCGACGCAGCGGCTTCGGCTACCGGCGCCGTCGGCGGTGGCCGCGCCTCGTCCTCGTGCTGCTGCTCGTCGCCGCGGTCGCCGCCGGCGGCTACGAGGGCTGGCGGCACTTCCGCCACCACGGGCGGTCCGCCGTCCGCACGCTCCCGCAGTGCCCGACCCCGACGCCGTCGCAACCCGCCCCGGTCGGCATCGCTGGCCCGTCGCTGCTCGTGCTCAACGGAAGCCTCCGGCCGGGCCTCGCGGCGCAGGTCGCCCACGGGCTCCAGCACCGGTTCTCCGCGACGATCCGCCGCGTCGGCAACGCGGCCGCGTTCCAGCGCGGCGCGTCCGTCGTGCGGTTCCCCGCGTCCCTCGCCGCGGAGGCGCGTGCCGTCGCCGCCGCTGTCGTCCCCGCCGCCCGGCTCGTGCCGACCGCGGGCAACGTACGGGTGGAGCTCGACATCGGCACGCGCTTCCAGCGGCTCGCCACCCAGAGCGAGTTCACGGCGGCCGTCGCGCCACCGACTGCCGCTCCGACTGCCGTCGTGACAGCGTCGCCGACTCGGTCGCCGTGCGCGGCTGCCTAGGCTCCCCGTCGTGACCGACGAGTCTGGCGTCCGGGCGCTGGTCATCGACTACGGCGGCGTTCTCACGAGCCCGCTGCAGGACACGATGCAGACGTGGTGCGAGGACGACGAGATCGATCTCGCCGCGTTCCGCCGGGTGATCCGCGACTGGCTCGGTCCGTCGTACGGCGATGACGCGTCGAGCAACCCGATGCATGCGCTCGAGCGCGGCGAGATGGCCATCCCGGAGTTCGAGCGGGAGCTGGCCCGGCGGCTGACGACGCACGACGGGCGGCCGGTGGAGGCGGACGGGCTCGTCGCTCGGATGTTCTCCGGGTTCCGGCAGGACGAGGCGATGGTCGACGCCGTACGCCGGGTGCGTGCGCTCGGCGTGCCGACCGCGCTGCTGTCCAACTCGTGGGGCATGGGCTATCCGCGCGACGGCTGGGACGAGATGTTCGACGCGGTCGTCATCTCCGGCGAGATCGGGATGCGCAAGCCGGAGCCGGCCATCTACCGCTACGCCGCCGACCAGCTCGGTTTGCCGCCGCAGGCATGTGTCTTCGTCGACGACCTCGGGCCCAACGTCAAGGCGGCGGTCGAGGTCGGGATGGTCGGCGTGAAGCACGTCAGCGCTGACCGGACGATCGCCGAGCTGGAGGGTCTGTTCGGTCTGGACTTGCGCGGTGGCGCCGGTTGACCGCCGGGATGCGACGATTGCCGCGATGACCGACCGCTTGTCCCCGCTGGACGTCTCCTTTCTCTACCTGGAGACGCCCACGACGGCCATGCACGTCGGAGGGGTGGCGACGTTCGCGCCGCCTCCCGGCGGCGGCTTCGACTACGACGCGCTGTGCGAGCTCGTCTCCCGCCGGATCAGCCTCGTGCCGCGCTACCGGCAGAAGGTGCGCTGGGTTCCCGGCCGGCTGGCCAACCCGGTGTGGGTCGACGACGAGAGCTTCGACATCACCTACCACGTACGGCGCTCGGCGCTGCCCCGTCCCGGCACCGACGAGCAGCTGCACGAGCTGGTCGCCCGGCTGCAGAGCCGGCCGCTCGACCGGA
>JAFAQI010000376.1 GCA_019246495.1 Frankiales bacterium
GGAACGGATGAGCACCTCGAGGACGGCGAACTCTTTTGGGGTGAGGTCGAGCGGGCGCCCGTCGCGGGACGCGAACTGCCGGGCCGGGTCGACCAGGACACCGTCGAATTCGAGCACCGGCGCAACGGCGGGGACCGACCGACGGCCGAGCGCCTGGACGCGCGCGACGAGCTCGGCGAAGGCGAACGGCTTCGTCAGATAGTCATCCGCGCCAAGTGTCAGCCCGTGGACGCGATCCCGAATACCGGCCGCGGCAGTCAGCATAAGGACCCGGGTGCCCGCACCGGCGTCGACGATCTCCCGGCAGACCTGGTCGCCGGTCGCGCCCGGCATGTCCCGGTCCAGAACTGCGACGTCGTACCTGTGCACCGTCGCGAGCTCGATCGCCGCGGTTCCGTCGTAACAGACATCGACCGCCATTGCGAGGCGGCGCAGGCCCTCGGCGACCGTGTCCGCCAACAGCTGCTCGTCCTCCGCGACCAGCACCCTCATCGTTGCACTCTGCCAGAAACGGGGCCAAAAACCGGGCCAGAAACGGGGCCAGACACTCGCCCGTTGTAGCGGCATCGACGTAAGCGCCGCATAAGCGTCCGGCTGACGGCGGCCATACCGCCCTTCTTCGATCATCCGATGGTTCGCGCGACCCCGGATCGGAGGACCCGATGACCTCGACTGTCTACGTCACGCGAGGTCGACGGCGGCAGCGGATCGCAATGGTCGCCCTTGTGCTCGTGCTTGCGGGGATCGCCTCGTGGAGAGCTGCCGAGGCGATTGCTCCGGCGGGTGACTCGCACCGTACGTCGGGAGGAGGTCGCCCTTCCGCTGCGTGGCCTGAGCATGGCAGCGCCGCCGTCGCGATCGGTCCGAGGCGCATCCACATCTCGCGGCCACAACAGGTCGTGCCGATCGCGAGTCTGGCCAAGGTCATGACCGCGGTGATCGTGCTTCGCGACCGACCGATGAGCCTTCACGACCCCGGGTTCACCATCACGGTCACCCCCGACGACGTCGCCGACACCGAGCACCGACGCTCCGAGGGACAGTCGGTCGTCGCTGTCACCGTTGGTGAACAACTGACCGAGCGACAGGCCTTGGAGGCGCTCTTGCTGCCGTCGGCGAACAACATCGCGATGGCGCTTGCGCGTGCAGTTGCCGGCTCGGTGGACACCTTCCTCGACGAGATGAACGCAGAGGCCCGACGTCTGTCCATGACGTCCACCGTCTACACCGACCCCAGCGGCTTTGACACCGGGACCGTGTCGACGGCTCACGACCAGGTGCGACTGGCGCGAGCAGCCATGCGGCTCACTCAGTTTGCGCAGATCGTCGCAGAGCCGCGGGCCGTCATTCCGAACGTCGGACTCATCTACAACACCGACTCCCTGCTCGGGGAGAACGGGTTCGTCGGGATCAAGACCGGCTCGGACACGGCCGCCGGCGGCTGCTTCATGTTCGCCGTCCGCACCGGCCCCGGTCCACTCCTCTACGGGGTCGTCCTCGGTCAGCGTGACGGACCGCTCATCGACGCAGCGCTCTCGGCCGCGCGTCGGCTCGCCGAGAGCGTCAGCAGGCGCTACTCGACGACGGCGACGCCTTCGTAGATCGCACCGAACGGCTTGGGCTCACCCTTGGCGTAGTAGCGCTCCAGCCTGGTCACGCGCAGACCGCCGGACTCGACGATGCCGGCGATGTCGCGGTTGAGGTTGCACCCACCAGCGATGCGCTGCTGGATGCCGTTGAGCCGGTCCTGCCAACGCCGTACAGGTTCGTGCGGCGCGCGCCCGTGCTCGACGAAGTGGAAGCTTCCCCCGGGCCGAAGCACCCGCGCCGCTTCCCGGATTGCCGTCACCGGGTCAGGGATGGTGCACAGGCTCCAGGTGCACAGGACGGCGTCCACGCTCCGGTCAGGCACGGGCAGCCGTTGCCCGTCCAGCCCGATGACCTCGACCGGTACGACGGCGGCGTCGATGCGCTCCTGAGCGAGTCGCACCCCGAGACCGGAGGGTTCGACCGCGAGCAGCTTCGTGACCTGACCCGGCAGGAACGGCAGGTTGTGCCCGGTGCCGAAACCGATCTCGAGCACCTCGCCGGACAAGTCGGCGCACACCCGTCGCCGGATCTCCCTTGTCACCTTGGTGTCCATCACGCGATTGATCACATGCGGCAAGACCCGGTCGTCATAGAAACCCACTGCGCGACACCTCCCCCGCGATCATGCGTGACTTCCAGCGCGGTTGCCCAACTGCCCCCGGCGCGGCTTCCCCGGCTGACGCGACGCTCCCCCGACG
>JAFAQI010000366.1 GCA_019246495.1 Frankiales bacterium
GACCAGGCCGTCCGAGCCGGCTCCGACGAAGAAGCTCACGTGGTCGCCGACGGACAGGTGGTCGACGCTGCCTGGCGGTATCCGGTTGAGGATGGCAAGCATCTGCTCGGGCTGGTGGCTGGCGCCGTTCAGAGCTGCGGGGAACAGTCCGACGCGGATGTTGGCGGTCGGCGTGGCCCCGTTGGCGCCGGGCGCAGGTCGGTCAGCCATGACCGACCGCCAGGTGGGCGCGGCCGGCAACGAGCGGGCGCACGATGGGCGGCATCGCTCGCCACGAGCCCTTGTCGACAGTGTCGAGCGTCAGGCCAGCCGCAGCCATCAAATGCGCGGTCGCGCGGTTGCAGCGGCAACCTCGGGCGAACCGGCGCCACGGTTGCGCCAGCCGGTCCTGCCAGCGGGCCAGCAGCGGCGACTCCGCCCGGACGTGCTCGACGAACAGCAGCTGGCCATCTGGCCGCAGCACCCGAACGATCTCGCGAAGCACAGTCTCGGGTTCGTCGACGGTGCACAACACGAAGGTGGATACGACGGTGTCGACCGAAGCGTCGTCGAACGGCAGCCGTTCCGCCGGCGCGCTGACCACCCGCGCTGACCGGCTGCCGCGCTTCACCGCTTTATCGAGACGCGAGCGCATGCTCGGATCGGGCTCGGCAAGGACCAGGTCCTCGACTGTGTCCGGGTAGTGCGGCAGGTTCAGGCCGGTGCCGGCGCCGATTTCCACGGTGCGACCACGCGCGCAAGTGAGCACCGTGCTGCGCAGATCACGCCCGCCGACCCGTTCGGCGACCCAGAGAAAGGGGTCGTACACCGCGGCAAACGTTCGCGCCCACAGCGTTGGCGGCTGAGTGGAAACCCGTCGCTGCACTTCGGTTTGCATAGAGGTCATCGTGCGGCGCACCGCCGGCGGCGCGCATCGCCCACGTCGGCCATCTGCAGAAGATGGCCCGATCCGGTGATGCGCCCTACAGCAGGCCCAGTCGCGCGGCTTCGGCTACCGCCGCCGCACGGGTCGAGCGTCCGAGCTTGTGGCGAATGTTGGCGACGTGTCGATGCACGGTGTGCTGGCTCAGCACCAGCTGTTCCGCCATCTCCTGATCACTCAACCCACTTGCCATCAACGCCAGGATCTCTCGCTCCCGGCCCGAGAGCTGCACGGGTAGAAGTTCGGTGCCAGCGGCCGCTGACGTGCCGGGTGCCAGAGCCGAACGCACCGCCCGCGCCACCGAGGACGCGTCCCCCGCCCAGGGGAAGTGGGCGCTTCCGTCCAGCGGGATCAACGTGGCGTGCTTGATCCCCGCTGCGAGTTCCCGACCGAGCCGGTAGGGGATTGCCTTGTCGCCTCGGCGGTGAATCACCACGGTCGGAGCTCGCACCCGACCCAACTCAGCACGGACATCGTTGCCATAGACCGACTGCAGAAGCGCCGCCGCCGTCTCAGGACTCGTTGCCTCACGCTGATAACGCGCCAGGCGATCTTCGTCCTCGCTGCTTACGTCGTCTAAGAACATGTCGGCCAGCAGGCGCGATCCCAAGCCCCAGTGGGAACGCACCGTTGTCAAGATGGCCTCACGCACCTGCCACGACGTGATCGACCCGCCATCGGCGTACGCGCCGTAGAGCACTAACCGGTCGACTCGATCTGGATAGCGCGCCGCGAACGCGGTTGCGGCGCAGCCGCCGGATGAACCGCCGATCAAGGTGGTCTTCTCGAGACCGAGCTCGTCCAGGACCGAACACAGCAGGGCGACCTCGCCGTCGAGGGTGAAGTCGTCGTCGACGACATCTCGATCGGACATGCCTACGCCGGGCCGGTCGTAGCGCACCAATGTGTGACTTGCGACCGCCGATTCCCAGAACTCTCGGAACGCTCGCTCTTTCCAGTCCAGCTCCAGGTGGCTGATCCACCAAGCCGGAGCGACGATCGGCGGCCCGGATCCGGTCATCGAAAAGGCGACTCGTCGGCCATGCGACTGCATGAACCGGATGCCCGACTCACGCGCCACAGCCCAACAGTACGGCGTTGTTCACCCGCTGGCCGGGCTCAGTCAGTCTTCGGCGTCGTAGTCCGATTCGTCGGCGTCGTCCTCGTCGTCTTCGTCGTCGGCGACATACGTCGGGTCCCCGCGCTCGGCGGCGAGTTCCGCCTGCAGGCGCTCGAGATCGGTCCCGCCGGAGCTGTATTTCAGCTGGCGGGCGACCTTCGTCTGCTTGGCCTTGGCCCGGCCGCGCCCCATGGCTCGACCCCCTCGGTACGCCGGGGCGACCCGGCGGTCAACAACAACGACGTCAACAACAGGCTCTGATCAGATGCCGGCGAAAGCCGACGCGCCCAAGGATAACGTGCCTCAGCGGCCGGCCAGCCAGAACCGGCGTAAGCGCCCGATCTGGGTCATCCGGCGTTCGGCCAGCCGGTCCGCCGCGACCGCCGGCGGCACGCCTTCGTCAGCCGCCAGCGCGAAGATCCGCCGGGTCGTGTCGAAGATCTCCGTCGCCTTCGCGCGGGCCCGCGGCTCGGAGTAGCCCTCGATCTCGTCCGCCACCTGGATGAGGCCGCCGGAGTTCACGACGTAGTCGGGCGCGTAGACCACGCCGCGCTCTTCGAGCTGCTTCTCGATGCCCGGGTGCGCGAGCTGGTTGTTCGCAGCGCCGCAGACGACCTTCGCCTGGAGAACCGCGACCGTCTCGTCCGACAGCGCCCCGCCCAGCGCGCACGGTGCATAGACATCCATCGTCGCCGCGACGAGTGCGTTCGGGTCGACGGCGTCGACCTCAGGGTGCAGGACGCGGACCCGGTCGACCGCGTCCCGGTTCACATCCGCGACTACGACCGAGGCGCCGTCCTCGAGCAGGTGCTCGACCAGGTGGTGACCGACCTTGCCGACCCCCGCGACGCCGACCCGCCGGCCGCGGAGCGTCGGGTTGCCCCACGCCACCTCGGCCGCGGCCCGCATGCCCTGGAACACGCCGTACGCCGTCAGGATCGACGAGTCGCCGGCGCCGCCATGAGCAGGCGACCGGCCCGTGACGAAGGCCGACTCGCGCGCGACGACGTCCATGTCCTCGACGTAGGTGCCGACATCGCAGGCGGTGTAGTAGCGCCCGTTCAGCGATTGCACGAACCGGCCATAAGCGCGCAGCAACGCCTCGGTCTTGTCGGTCGCCGGGTCGCCGATGATGACGGCCTTGCCACCACCGAGGTCGAGGCCCGCGCACGCGGCCTTGTAGGCCATGGCGCGCGACAGGTTCAACACGTCGGCGAGCGCGTCGTCCTCGCTCGCATAGGGATAGAAGCGCGTGCCGCCGAGTGCGGGTCCGAGCGCCGTCGAGAAGATCGCGATGATCGCGCGCAGGCCGGACTCCGGGTCATGGCAGAACGTCACCTGCTCGTGGCCGGTGCCACGGTCGAACACGCTCACGGTTGTCTCCCCACAACGCCGTCGGTGCGGGCTTGCGGAGATCGAGCGTAGTCGGCTCGCCGCCCATGACGGCCGATCTGCGCGGCGGTGACAGGATGGGGCCGTGATCGGCTGCTCCGCGTTTCTGCGGGTCTATGAGCCGCTGGACGGCCTGCCCGATCACGAGCGTGCACGCTGGGCGCCGTACGTCGAGTCCGGAACGTCGCCGAGCCGCCCGGTCCTCATGGCGATGGAGCACGAGGCGGCGCTGGCTGCGGTGCTCGCCGTGCCGCCCCGCACCGATGTCGGGCACCTCGGCGACCACGCCTATGTCCGGCATCACGACGGCCGCGCCTACGTCTGCCCCTGGCGGCTGCAGCTCCGGGCGTGGGCCGCGCTCGAGGACTTCCGGGCCTTGTTGCCGGACGAGATCGCGGAGGCGTTCCTGCCGTTGGCGACCGCCGCCGCGGCCGAGGTCGAGCACGACGCCTGGGTCACCACCAACCCGGACGTCGAGGTCGGCATCCGCAGCTCCACGTGGTCGATCCCGACGCCGTGGTTCGCGCTATTCGAGGCGGACGAGCGCCGGCTCGTGCTGGGTGAGCGCCGCTCGTCCGGCGCGCCGCCGCACACCGGGCTCGACCGCGCGCTCGTCTATGTGACCGCGATGTCGCGGGCGCGGCGCCGGGTGGCCCGTGGCCTGCACGTGCTCAAGCGGGTCTTCGAGGACGGGCCGGTCATCGACGCGGTCGAGGAGATCGGCCGCTGGCTCGAGGCGTTCCACCCGCACTCGATCGTCGAGCTCGACTACGGCGGGCTGGTGCACCTCGTCGACGACGAGACGCTCGGCAGCGACGACTCCGTCGGCGAGATCGCCGGCGCCATCGAGCGGCTGGCCGAGGGCGACACGGACGGGGCGTCCGCCCGCTACGAGAGCGTCGTCTCCCGCTGGCGCGCCATCGCCGCGCTCGAACACGCTAATTAGAGCGCTTGTTGAGGGTGGCTTGACCGCCGATTTCGGTACGAGACGGACTAGTCCTCCGCGGCGGAAAGATGGCCCGACCTAGCCATATCGGACAAGCCACCGAAAAGGGCACCATGGCAGTCACGCCGCTACACCCGTTGCGGCATCAAAAAGGAGAAAAGGCCATGAGCGCTCGCACGCCCGACGCCGAGCCGCTGCTCACGCCGGCTGAGGTCGCCACGATGTTCCGTGTCGACCCCAAGACCGTCACGCGCTGGGCGAAGGCAGGCAAGCTCACGTCCATCCGGACCCTCGGCGGCCACCGCCGTTATCGCGAGAGCGAGGTCCGCGCGCTGCTGGCCGGCATCCCGAGCCAGCGCGTCGAGGGCAACTGACCCACCGCACAGCAGACTCGCCCGAGTCGTTCGTCCCTGCTGCGCCGTAGCCCAGCGGCGGCGCATCGGCCCCCGAACACTCGCGGCGGACCGGCGGGCCGCGCCACCCTGCCCACGGGTGACGCGGCCCACCGTCGTCTCCGGGGGGCATTGCCGCACACTTGCCGCATGCCGACGCTGACGCCCGAGGAACAGCGCTACGTCGCGACGATCGCGGAGTTCGTCGACCGCGAGGTGCGGCCGGTCGCCCGCGACCTCGAGCACGCGAACACCTATCCCGGTGACCTGATCGACCGGATGAAGGCGCTCGGCGTCTTCGGTCTTGCGATCCCCGAGGACTTCGGCGGCTCCCGGCCGTCCACGCCGTGCTTCGCCGAGGTCACCGCCGAGCTCGCCCGCGGTTGGATGAGCCTCGCCGGCGCGATGGGCACGCACTCGGTCGTCAGCTCGCTGATCGTCTCGTTCGGCACGGACGAGCAGCGCCGCGGCTGGCTGCCCCGGCTCGCGACCGGCGAGGTACGCGCCGCCATGGCGCTGACCGAACCCGGCGGCGGCTCCGACCTGCAGGCGATGCGCACCGTCGCCCACCGGCAGCCCGACGGCTCCTACGTCGTCTCCGGCTCCAAGACCTGGATCACCAACGCGCGCCGAGCGGGCCTCATCGCCCTGTTGTGCAAGACCGACCCGGCCGCGTCGCCCGCGCACCGCGGCGTTTCGCTGCTGCTCATCGAGCCAGGTGACGGGTTCACGGTCTCGCGGGACCTGCCCAAGCTCGGCTACAAGGGCGTCGAGACCTGCGAGCTCGCGTTCGACGGCTACGTCGCGCCGGCCGAGGCCTTGCTCGGCGGCGAGGAAGGACAGGGCTTCGCGCAGATGATGCGCGGGCTCGAGCTCGGCCGGATCCAGGTCGCCGCCCGCGCGGTCGGCGTCGCCCGCGCGGCCGTCGACGACGCGGTCGCCTACGCCCAGCAGCGCGAGTCATTCGGCGTACCGATCTGGGAGCACCAGGCGGTCGGGCACCTGCTCGCGACGATGGCGACGAAGACCGAGGCGGCGCGGCATCTGGTCGCCGCTGCGGCCGAGCGCTACGACTCGGGGGAGCGGTGCGATCTCGAGGCCGGCATGGCGAAGCTGTTCGCGTCGGAGACCTGCCTCGAGGTCACCGCCGACGCGATGCGCGTGCACGGTGGCTATGGCTACTCACCGGAGTACGACGTCGAGCGCTATT
>JAFAQI010000390.1 GCA_019246495.1 Frankiales bacterium
CGACGAGCAGACGCGACCGCGCCCCCTCACCGAGGGGCACCGCGAAGACATCAACCCGGGACGGCGTCGGCAGCGCAACATCTTCCGCCCGCATCGCGAGGACCGTCCGGTCGACGCCGAGCGCCCAGCCGACCCCAGGCATCGCGGGACCGCCGACGTCTTCCGAAAGGCCGTCGTAGCGCCCGCCACCGCCGACCGCGCTCTGCGCGCCGAGCCCGTCGTGCACGAACTCGAACGTTGTCCGCGTGTAGTAGTCGAGACCGCGCACCAGTCGCGGCGTCTCGGTCCAAACGACCCCGAGATCGGTGAGGTGGCGGCGTACGGCGTCGTAGTGCGCGCGGCACTCGTCGCACAGAGAGTCGCCGACCACCGGTGCGTCGGCGACCTGCTTCTGCACCTCGGGTCGCTTGTCGTCCAGCACCCGCAACGGGTTGATCTCGACGCGACGACGGGTCTCGGCGTCCAGATCGAGCCCACGCAAGAACTCCTGCAACCGCTCGCGATAGACCGGGCGGCAGGTGCGGTCGCCGAGCGAGTTGAGCAACAGCTCGACGCGGGCGAGGCCGAGGTCGGCGAACGCACGCACTCCCAGCGCCACCAGCTCCGCGTCGAGAGCCGGATCGTCGACGCCGAGCGCCTCGGCACCGACCTGGCTGAAGTGCCGGTAGCGACCGGCCTGCGGGCGTTCGTAGCGGAAGAACGATCCGGAATACCAGAGCTTCACCGGCAGCTGCCCGGCGTAGAGCCGATGCTGCACGACGGAACGCACGACGCCGGCCGTGCCCTCGGGCCGCAGCGTCACGTGGTCGTCGCCACGGGTGGTGAAGGAGTACATCTCTTTCGACACGACGTCGGTCGACTCGCCGACGCCCCGCTCGAACAGCGCGGTTTCCTCGAACACGGGCGTCTCGATGTAGCCGTAGCCCGCCGACCGCAACGGTGCTGCCATGACGTCGCGGACGTGCAGCCACAGCTCGGAGTCAGGCGGCAGGAGGTCGAACGTTCCCTTCGGCGCCTGGAACGACTCGCTCATAACCCACGCGGAGGTGGCGCGGCCGCCTCGCCCTCGACGATGTCGAGCAGGAACGGGTTGGTCCGCCGCTCGCGGCCGATCGTCGTGTCCGGTCCGTGCCCCGGGCGCACCACCGTCTCGTCGGGCAGCGACAGCGGCACCCGCAGCAACGACTGCTGCATTTGCTCGAACGACCCGCCGGGAAAGTCGGTGCGGCCGATCGAGCCGGCGAAGAGCAGGTCGCCGGAGAAGAACTCGGCCACGCCGCCCGCCTCCGGGCAGGTGAACGTGATCGAACCGGGCGTGTGCCCGGGCGTCTCGTCGACGCGGAGCTCGAGTCCGGCCAGCGACAGCACCTCGCCGTCACGCAGCTCGCGGACGTCATCGGGCTCGGACCAGTCCAGCCGGCCGAGGATGGGCGTGCCCGGCGGCGCGCCGATCGCGCTTGCGGGCTCGACGAGCATTTTCCGGTCGGCCGGGTGCATCAGTGCCGGGACGTTCTTGGCCCCGCAGACCGGTACGACGGACCACGTGTGGTCGACGTGGCCGTGCGTCAGCAGCACGGCCACCGGGCGCAACCGGTGCTGGTCGAGCACGTCGTCGAGCGGTCGCTCGGCGCCGTGACCCGGGTCGATGACGATGCACTCCTCGCCGGTCGCCGGAGCCACGACCCAGCAGTTGGTCTGCCAGGGCCCGGCGGGGAACCCGACGACGAGCACGACCGTCCTCTCGATGACACGGCGACTGAGCGGCCGAGCCTATCGAGCCGTCGAGGTCCCCGCGATCGTATTCGCCGCTCCTAGACTTGCCGTGCCCCCGCCACCGACCCGGAGGAACCGTGGCCAGCAGCCGCCGCCGCGAGCGCGAGCTCGCCCGACGCCGTTACGAACGCCGCCGTCTGCGGGAGCAGCAGGCGCGAGCCAGGCGCCGCCGTCGTAACACGATCGCCGGCGCCACCGCCGGCACGGCGGCAGTCGTCGCCCTGATCGTCGTCCTGGCGGTGACGCTGAGCGGGGGCAAGTCCAACAACACCGACAAGGTCACGCCGCGGGCGAGCACGAGCGCGTCGCCGACGCCGTTCCCGTCGCCACCGACGAAGTGCGCGCCGATCAAGCCCAACCCGCCCGCGGCTGCCGATCCGAAGATCCCGCCGGTGACCGGCACCGTGCCGACGAAGCTCGTCGAACAGGACATCAAGAAGGGCCACGGCAAGGCGATCCAGCCGGGCAACAAGATCGAGGTGAACTACGTCGGCGTCTCCTGCAGCACGGGCAAGGTGTTCGACGCGTCCTACCCGCGCCACCAGACCTTCCCACTGACCTTGGGCCAGGGCCAGGTCATCGCTGGCTGGGACCGCGGTCTGATCGGCATGCGGGTGGGCGGTCGCCGCGAGCTCATCATCCCCGCGTCAGACGGCTACGGCACGGCCGGCCAGGGTGTGCCCGGTTCGAGCAGCTACATCAGGCCCAACGAGACGCTCATCTTCGTCGTCGACCTCGTGAAAGCGTCATGAGGATCGGCCGCGACCGGGCCGTGCTGCCCGCTGCGCTGGCGCTCGCCGCGCTGGCTGCCGCATGCAGCGGCTCGAGCAACGGGCATCCGGCGACCCTTCGGGCGACGGGCGCGCCCACGACGCCACCACCCGCAAGCGGAGCGTGTACGTCGCCCAGCGGCTCGCCGAAGCACGAGCAGTTCGGCCACGAGCCGAAGCTGACGATCGCGCGGACGACCTACACCGCCACCGTCGTGACCAACTGCGGCACCATCACCGTCGCGCTCGACGGCAAGCACGCACCGCACACCGTGAACTCGTTTGCGTTCCTCGCGGGGCAGCACTTCTTCGACAGCTCCCCGTGTCATCGCCTGACGACCTCCGGGATCTACGTCTTGCAATGTGGAGACCCCACAGGGACGGGCACCGGCGGCCCGGGCTACACGATCCCGGACGAGAACCTGAAGGGCGCAACCTACGGCGCCGGGACGGTCGCGATGGCCAACACCGGCCAGCCACACACCGGCGGCAGCCAGTTCTTCTTCGTCTACGCCGACACCCCGCTGCCGCCGCAGTACACGCCGTTCGGCACAGTGACCGCCGGGCTCGACATCCTCCGCCGCATCGCCGCGGCGGGGAGCGACGACAGCAACGGCCCGGGTGACGGCGCACCGAAGCAGCCCGTCGTCATCGAGTCGTTCACGGTGACGAAGGGCTGAGCCGTCCGTCGCGGGCTGGATGTCAGCGCGCGAACGGATCCTCGAGCAGGCCCCAGCAGTCGAAGTCGGCACCGACATAGGCGGGCAGCCGCTCCAGATCCGGCCGCAGTTCGTCGACGACGCGACGGCGCAGCTCGTCGGGCATCTGCTGCCGCTGGAGCTCGATGTTGACCCGACGAGACCCGGCGCGCGACCAGAGGCGATGCCGCACGTCGGCGGGCACGGTGGCCCGCACTGCCCGCCAGACCGGCGACCGCTTCAGCGCCGCGACCGCGGGCCGGTCGAGTCGGATGCGGTCGGTGCGATTGAGCTCGTCGCGCATGTCACGAGTGTCGACGTCCGGGTCGACGCCGATGTGCGTGAAGATC
>JAFAQI010000370.1 GCA_019246495.1 Frankiales bacterium
GCTTGCGCACGCCGCCGGTGTCCTGTGCCTGGCTGTAGGCGATCGCGACGCGCTCCGCGAGGTCGAAGATCGCGCCCTTGCCGTCGGCGTGCGCCTTCTGCTTGGCGGTGTTGTAGACCTTCTCGAACACCCGCGGCACCGACAGGATGAACGTGGGCTTGAACGCGGCGAGATCGCTCATCAAGTTCTTGATGTCGGCGGTGTGACCCATCCGCACGCGGTTCTGCACACAGCCGACCTGGATGATCCGCGCGAACACATGCGCGAGCGGCAGGAAGAGCAGCGTCGACTGGTCGGGACCGAACAGCTCGTCGAGACCTTCCGTCGTCGATGTCGAGTCGAACAGGAAGTTGCGATGGCTGAGCTCGCAACCCTTCGGCCGCCCCGTCGTACCGGACGTGTAGATGATCGTTGCGAGACTGTCCGGCTTCAGCGTGCGCCGGCGCTGCTCGATCTCGTCCTCACCGACGCTCTTGCCGGCGTCGACGAGGCCATCGAGCGTCTCCTCGTCGATGTGCCAGGCGTTCTTGACGCTCGTGACCTTGTCCTTGACCGACTCGTACGACGACTTGTGCGCGTCGGTCTCGTAGAAGAAGCCCACCGCGCCGGAGTCGGACAGGATCCACTCGACCTGCTCCGCGGAGGAGGTCTCATAGATCGGCACGGTCACCGCGCCGACGGTCCAGATCGCGTAGTCGATCAGCGTCCACTCGTAGCGGGTGGCGGACATGAGGCCGACCCGGTCGCCAGCACCGACGCCGGAGGCGATGAGGCCGGCGGCGAGCGCCTTGACCTCCTCGGCGAAGACCTTGGCCGTCACCGGCTGCCACTGGCCTCCGACCTTGCGGTCGAAGAGCACCGTGTCGGGAAAGTCCGACGCGTTGCCGAACACCCCATCGGTGAGGTTGGCGTCCTCGGCGATCTGGAAATCGGCCGGGACCGAGTACTCGGGCACGCGTGTCTCCTCTGGCAGACCGTGACCAACGGTAGTCAAGGACTTCTCGCTTGGTAAGGCCGGTTAGGCGTTCAGGACCCGCGCCGACCTGCCGAAACACCTTCCGTGACGTCCGCCCGGTGCCCGTCGTGCTCCGCCGCCGTGCCCATCGGCGCGCCCTGGTGCACGCTCTGCTTCGCCGACCTCCGCCAGCCCCAGCCGGTGGCCGCGGCCGCGGTTGCCGCGCCCGCGCCCGCTGCGGTGCCCGCGCCGGTCGTTCCTGCGCCCGCCCCGGCGGCGCCGGTCGCTCAGCAGGCCGACCCGCTCGACCCGGCAACGCCCGTATCGGTCGCGGCGGCGCCGGCCCCCGAGCGCAAGCTCGGCTGGCCGTGCACGAGCTGCGGGGAGACCGTCTCGTTCGACATGACGTTCTGCCCCGACTGCGGGTCCTCGTTCCTGCCCAGCGAGCGCGAGACCGTCTCGTTCCGGCTGCCGCTGGTCGGCGACATCACTCGCCTGTCGAAGGGCGAGAAGCTCGTCATCATCTTCGGCGGCATGGCGCTCATCACGACCGTGTTCTTCCTGCTGGCGTTCCTGGTCGGCTCGATCTTCTGAGCCCGCCCGGCCGCGGTAACGTCGGCCGATGCGCGTGCACGTCGTCTCCGACGTCCATGCCCGCGCGGACGCGCTCGCCAAGGCCGGCGACGGCGCGGACGCGTTCATCTGCCTCGGCGACCTCGTGCTGTTCCTCGACTACGACGACCCGTCGGGCGGCATCTTCGCGGACCTGTTCGGCACCGAGGCCGCGGTCCGGCTGATCCAGCTGCGCTTCGAGCGCCGGTTCGACGAGGCTCGTGCGTTCTCCGGCGCGTTGTGGGCGAGCCTCGGCGAGGGCACGCCGCGCGAGCACATCGAGCGCCAGATCCGCGGGCAGTACGCCGACCTCTTCGCCGCGATGCCGACGCCGGCCTATGTCACCTATGGCAACGTCGACGTCCCCGGCCTCTACGCCGACTACGTGCGCGACGGTGTCACCGTCCTCGACGGTGACGTCACGACGATCGGCGACCGGACGTTCAGCTTCGTCGGCGGTGGCCTGCGCACGCCGATGCACACGCCGTACGAGATCGACGACGACGACTACGCCGCCAAGGTC
>JAFAQI010000393.1 GCA_019246495.1 Frankiales bacterium
AGAGGTACGACGACAGGGCGGCATGTGGCGTGAGCCGCCGCCGGAGTCGCCATGACATCGGACGGCCAGGCGACATCGGACGGCGAACCGTCCGCACCTCCTGCCGTCGCGGAGCTCGGGCTCGACGACGCTGCGGATCTCGAAGCCGCACTGCTCGGCGGCCGCCCGCGCTACACCCGCATCGAGGTCGCCGAGCGCGCCGGCACCGACGTCGAGCGCGCCGCGCAGATGTGGCGCGCGCTCGGCTTCGCCGACGTCAGCGACGACGCCGTCGTGTTCACCGACCGCGACGTCGAGGCACTGAAGACCGTCCAGCGCTTGCATGAGCTCGGACTGGTCGACGACGACACCCAGGTGACGATGACCCGCGCAATGGGTCAGTCACTGTCACGCGTCGCCGAGTGGCAGGTCGGCGCAACGACGCAAGCGCTCGCGAACGACACCGGGCTCGGCAGCGGTGATCCGCTCGACACCGTCAACGAGCTCGTCCCGATGATGGAAGGGCTCCTCGGCTATGTGTGGCGACGTCATCTCGCCGCCACCGCCGGCCGCCTGCTGGCCGGATCTGCCGACGAGGTCGCGCATCCGATGGCCGTCGGCTTCGCCGACCTCGTCGGGTTCACGACCCTCACCCGGCACGTCGACGAGGACGAGCTGAGCCTCGTCGTCGAACGCTTCGAGCGCATCGCGGCGGACGTCGTAGCCAAGCAGGGCGGCCGGGTCATCAAGACCGTCGGCGATGAGGTGATGTTCGCCGCCGACCGGCCCGGCGACGCCGCGGAGATCGGCCTGCGGCTCGTCGAGGAGGTCGATGCGACCGACGAGCTGCCGGGTCTCCGCGTCGGCATCGGCTGTGGCAAGGTCCTCGCCCGGCTCGGTGACCTCTACGGCGAACCCGTCAACCTCGCCGCCCGCCTCACCTCCGTCGCCCGGCCCAGCAGCGTGCTCGTCGACCGCGAGCTGGCGGAGGCGCTCGAGTCCGACCCGCGCTTCCGCCTGCGTCGGGTGCCGCCGCGGCCGGTGCGCGGCTACACGTTGCTGCACGCGGCGCGGCTCCGCCGGGCGGACGACGCCGCAGGCGCACAGCCGACCGCGGACTAACCTCGGACGCCATGAGCGACCTGCCCGACCGGATCAGCCTCCGCGAGGTCGGCCCGCGCGACGGGCTGCAGAACGAGGCGCCGGTGCCGACCGACGCCAAGGTCGAGCTCATCGACGCGCTGTCGCACACCGGTGTCGGCCGCATCGAAGCCGTCAGCTTCGTGCATCCCAAGGCGATTCCGCAGATGGCGGACGCCGACGAGGTGTGGAAGCGCATCGACCGCAACGACCACGTGCGCTACTCCGCACTCGTGCCCAACCTGCGCGGTGCGCAGCGCGCTCTCGACGCCGGCTTCAGCGAGATCGAGGTCGTCGTGAGTGCGAGCGACACCCACAACCGCAAGAACGTCAACCGTTCGACCGCCGAGTCGCTCGACGACATCGCCGAACTGATCGACCAGGTGCACGACGCCGGCGGATCCGTGCAGGTCATCGTCTCGACCGCCTGGGGTTGTCCCTATGAAGGGGACGTGCCGGTCGACCGCGTGCTCGCGACGGCGAGTCGCGCGGTCGCCGACGGCGCCGACGGCATCTCGTTCGGCGACACCACCGGCATGGCGACGCCCGGCCGGGTGCGCCGACTCGTCGGCGACTTCCGCTTCGGCCATCCCGACGTCCCGCTCAACCTGCACTTCCACAACACCCGGGGCACCGGTCTCGCCAACGTCCTCACCGCACTCGAGCTCGGCGTCGCCGACTTCGACGCGAGCGTCGGCGGCCTCGGCGGCTGCCCCTACGCGCCCGGTGCGACCGGCAACGTCGCGACCGAAGAGCTCGTGCACATGGTCGAGGACATGGGCGTCGCGACCGGCGTGGACCTCGACGCGATGATCGACGCGGCGAGCACAGCCGAGCGGCTCGTCGGGCGCACGTTGCCCTCGCAGGTCCTAAGGGCCGGCCCGCGCTCCCGTCGTACGCCGGTCTGACCCCGCGCCCAGCGAGCTGACCCGTGCCGCTCGTCAGCGTCGTCGTCCCGGTCTACAACGTCGCGCCCTACGTCGAGCGATGCCTCGACTCGATCCTGGCGCAGACCTGGCACGAGCTCGACATCGTCATCGTCGACGACGGATCGACCGACGGCAGCGGTGAGATCGCTGCGTCTTACGCCGACCGCGACCGCCGCGTCCGTGTCGTCCGCACCGACAACCACGGCCTCGGGCATGCGCGCAACGTCGGCCTGACGCACACGCGCGGCGAGTTCCTGTGCTTCGCCGACAGCGACGATGTCGTGCCGTTCCGCGCCTACGAGCTGTTGCACTCCGCGCTCGACAAGTCCGGATCCGACTTCGCCACCGGAAACTTCCGGCGGCTGACCCCGCGCGGCACGCGGGCGGCGAAGTACGTCGGCACGACCTACTCGACGCAACGACTCGGCACGCACATCACCCGCCACCGCGACTTGATCGTCGATCGCACCGCGTGGAACAAGATGTTCCGGCGCGAGTTCTGGGAGCAGCACCGGTTCGCGTTCGCCGAGGGAGTGCAGTACGAGGACCAGTACGCGACGCTGCCCGCGCACTTCCTCGCCGCGTCGGTCGACGTCGTATCGTCACCGATCTATTTCTGGCGAATCCGCGAGGACGAGTCCTCGATCAGCCAGCGCCGCGAGGAGCCACAGTCGATCGCTGACCGGCTGGCCGCGATCGCGGCGACGAGCCGGTTCCTCGCCGATCGCTTCCCCGAGCACAAGGGCTGGTACGAGCAGTCGGTGCTCGCCCAGGACCTGTCCTACTTCCTCGACGCCATCGTCGCGATGTCGGACGCCGACCGACGGCCACTCCTCGCACAGGTCGGCGGCTGGCTCGACCACGCGGCTTCCGATGTCTTCCACCGGCTTCCGGCGATCCGGCGGATCGGCTGGCACCTCGCCCGCGCCGGCAAGCTGGCCGAGCTGGCCGAGCTGCTGCGTTTCGAGCGCGACGATCTCGCCGCGGCGAAGTCGTTCCGACAGCACGGAAGCTGGTACGCCGACTACCCGTTCCGTGGCGACCGCGCGATCGGTGTCCCGGACGAGCTCTACCGCATCGACGATGACCTTCGCGTGGACAGCGTTCTCACTGCCACCGAGCTGACCGCGTCGGTGTTGCGCATCACCGGACGCGCCGCCCTGCAACCTCTCGACCGATCGCGGCTGCGCGCACCTCACGTGGAGATGAAGTTCGTCGCGACCGGCTCGGACGCCGAACCCGTCACACTCCAGACGCGACCCGCGCCGCTTCCGGCGTACGACGAGACCGGCGTACCGCTCGACCCGAAGCGATGGCGCGGGTTCGTCGCGGAGCTCGACCTCACCGCGATCCCGACCGGCACCGGGCGGTGGGTCGTCGAGACCACGGTGCAGTCCCGCGGAACGTCCCGCACGACGCGCAACCACTTGGCCGCAGAGGTTCGCCTGCTCGGCCCGCATCTGCGGAGGCTCGACGGACGCCGCCGGCTCCGCGTAGAGCTGACCGGGCAGGGCGAGCTCGCCCTGCATCTCGAGAAGCCCAAGGTCGTCGTCGATGCCGACGTGTCCGCCGACGTGCTGACGCTCACCGGCACGGTCTCGGGCGACACCACGGGAGCGACCGTCGAGGTGACCCGCGAAGCCGGCCGGCGGGTGGTCGCCTCGGCCGACATCACCGAGCAGCCCAGCGGTCCGGCGGGCTTCGTCGCGCACGTGCCGCTGGCCGAGCTCGTCGGTGGCCTCGACCATCCGGAGTCGACCGAGGCGGTGCGCCGCCAACGGCTCGAGGTGTGGGAGCTGGCCCTTCGCGTCGGGGGCGCCGCGAGCCGCCTCGCCCCGCCGGACGACCTGCCGGACCGCACCTGGTCCGCCCTCGGCGCGCAGTGGCGAGTCGAGGTCGGGCGGGCCGGTCGCCTCGTGCTCGTGCATCGCGCACCGCGTCCTGTCGTGACGGCAGCCGTCACCGATCCCGCCGGGTTGCGGCTGCAGATCGAGCTGCCGCCGGTCGCCTCGGGTGCCGCGCCGCTGTCCGTCGTGCTCGACGACCGATCCGGCGCGGAGCTGGCGCTGCCCGTGACCGCCGCGTCGTACGGCGCCGATGTCGTCGTCGACGTCAGCGCCGTCCCGAGCGGTCGCTGGGACCTGCTCCAGAGCACGGAGTCCGGCCGATGGCCGCTCGCCGTCAGCACCGCGTTCGCCGCGACGCTGCCCATCGTCAGCCAACCCGAGGGCGTGCTGCTGACACTCGGTCTGGTCGGATCAGCCTGCCCGGTGCTGCTCGTCGCCCGCCCGCACTCCTGACGCGGACCTCGACCTACCTTCAGCCGGCGGGTGTCGAGGACCGCTGCGGCGCGGTGGTGCGCTGGACCGGTACGCCGACGCCCTCCGCAGCCGGAAGCGCACGCAGCTGCAACGTCGAGGCCGCCAGGCCGAGCAGCGCACCGACGATGACGATGACCGGCGCCCACGACCCGGAAGGCTTCGCCGCCATCAGGAACACGATGCCGATGAACGACAGCGTCGTGGCGTGCGCAACTCCCCAGAACAGCGGGTCGCGCGCGGCGGCGCGGATCTCCTCCGTCACGGGACCGTCCGGCGCCTCGAGGATCAGCATGTTGAGCCGCTTGCCCCGCGGCGCGAGCACTGCGCCGCCGAGTGCCTCCATCACGACGAGCGTGATGATCGCGGTGAGCACCCAGCCGTCCTTGAACGAGAACTGGTCGTCGGTGTGCGCACCGAGGTGCACCAGCCACGCGCCGAGCCCGAGGAGAATCAACGCCATCACGGGGAAGAGCGGCTCGATGCGGTGCATCACACGGGCCCACGGGCGCGCCTCGGTGATGCTCGTCGCACGGCCGACGGCCTGAAGCCCGGCGTGCGCGACGCCCGCCATCATGAACGCAGCGATGGCCACCGTGATGTGCAGGAAGAGCACGAAGCCGGCAAGCGTGACGTGCATGACACCCCCATAGGTCAGTAGGGCGAGCGTAACGAGCAGTCGACCGCCGCCACGGCATTTTCGCCGGATCGCCTACGCTCCCCGCCGTGCCCGACGA
>JAFAQI010000170.1 GCA_019246495.1 Frankiales bacterium
CGGTGCGCGCTCGTCGCGGCGGCGACGGACGCCGTCGACTACTTCGTTCCGCGTGAGCGGCCCTACGTGAAGGCCGACCTTGCTGCGGTCAGCTGCCCGGTGCACCTCGTCCGCGCACCGCGCGGTTTCGACATCAGCCCCGACACCCAGGCGCCGCTGCTTCCGGACGAGGCGGTCGAGGCCTTCGCGCGCGACCTGCCGCAGCTCGTGGTCGAGACGGTGCCGGACACGAACCACTACACGGTGAACTTCGGGACCGCCGGTGTGACGGTGCTCGCCGAAGCCGTGCGCAAAGCGGTGCGCTGACCGATGGCTCCGCGTTGGCAGGTCGGGGCGCTCGCGGTTGCCCTCGTAGCCGCGACCGCGCCGTTCGCTCATGCCACTTCGCGGCCGGCAGACCGCGCCGCTGAACCGACCGCTTCGTTCACCCAGCACACCTATCCGGCATCTGGGTCCAGCGGCGCGCGGGACTACTGGCTCTATCTCCCCGGTGGGCGCCCACGCGCGCTCGTCGTCTTTCTGCACGGCTGCAACATGACCGCCGAGCAAACGGCGGCCGCGACCCGCTTCAACGACCTGGCCGCCCGCGAGCGGTTCGCTGTCGTCTATCCGCAGCAGACCGTGACGACGAACTCGTCCGCGCCATTGGCGGACGGCAACGGTGTGGGTTGCTGGAACTGGTTCCTGCCGGACGACCAAAGTCGCGACGGCGGTGAACCGGCCACGATCGCCGGCATCACCCGTCTCGTCGCGACAACGCAGCACATCAACCCGCGCCGCATCTATGTCGACGGCATCTCCGCCGGCGCCGACATGGCGGTCATCCTCGGCGCGACCTATCCAGACCTCTTCGCATCGGTTGCCGCACTCGCCGGCTGCGCCTATCGCACCTGCGGAGACGGGACCGGTGAGCTGACGCACCAGGCGATGGGCGCGCATGCGCGCGTCGTACCGATGTTCATCGAAAACGGCACCGCCGACACGTTGAACAACATGGCGATGGCCGGCACCTTGCTGTCGTCCTGGCTCGGTGCAGATGACCTCGCCGACAACGGAGCACTCGACGGCTCGATCTCCCGGCAGCCCGCCGACGAGCAGAGCTATCAGTTCGATCAGACGCCGCAGCCGGGCTCCGGCGACCTCTGCATTCACAACAACACGCTCACCTGCCCGGGCGGCGCCATCGGCTTCCAGGGCAGCTACCCCTACACCGTCGCGACGTACCGGGACGGCGCGGGCTGTGACGTCCTCGAGTTCTGGGCCATCCACGGCATGGAGCACGCCTATCCGGACTCGCCCGGCGACGGTCCCTACACCGACCCCCTCGGTCCGGACATCACCACCGCCGCGTGGCGGTTCTTCGCCGCCCACCCGATGCCCGTGCATGGGCATCCGACGTGCCAGTCATGACCTCCGGAGGTCAGTCGATGCAACGATTCACCCGCGCAGCCGGGCGCCGGGCGCTTCTCGCCACGGTGGTCGCCGGGATGTTCGCTGCTCCCGGGCTCGCAGTCGCGTCGACAGCAGCACCGACTCATCCGACGGGCCACAAGTCGTCCACGCAGCAGCTGGTCGTGCCGGTCGACCGTCAGGACTACGTCACCAACGTGACGACAACCAACCCCGTCGACGGCACGACCATCGACCCGTACAACGCCGACCCCTCGTCGATACATGTCGCCACTCAGGGTGGCCAGGAGTTCGCCCGGTCGTTCGTGCATCTCGCGCTCGGCTACCTGCCGAATGGAGCGGCTGCGACCGACGCGGTCATGACGTTGCACCTGACGCAGCAGTCCGATGCGTCCAACACCGGTGTCTATCCCATCTACAACGTCAACCAGACGACGGCGATCGTCCAGGCCTGTGCGCTGACGACTGAGCTGGCGACTGACTTCGACCCCGGGAAGCCGCCGGCGTACGACTGCCAGCACGGCTCGTCGGTCGGCCATCACAACGCCGCGGCCGACACCTGGACGTTCGACCTCAAGGACCTGCTCGCCTACTGGAAGACCCACGGCAACACCGGCGCAGCGCTCATCCCGGTAGCGACACCGGGCGCGTCCTGGCAGGTCGCGTTCTATCGCAGCCGGTCCGTCGCCAAGGTCGCGTTCCAGGCCGCCGGGGCGACACACCACCGCCATCACGGCACTCACCCCTCGACGGGGTCGACCGGCGGTGGAATGCCGACGACGAGCGGTTCGACCGGCGGTAGCAGCAGCGGCTCGGGTGGCACCGGCTCAGGAAGCACCGGCTCTGCCGGCTCAGGAACCAACCCGCCGGTCACCGGAACCGGATCGCTCCCCGGTGCGGGCACCACGACGTCGACGGGAACCACCCCGTCCGTCGCTCCTCCTGGCTCTCCCGCCGTGGCACCGGCCGTCGCGCCCGTGACGCATCACCACGGGTCGGCGAGCTGGCCGTGGGTGCTGCTCGCGTCGCTCGGCATCGCCGGTGCAGCACTCGCGGCGGCGCATCGCGAGCAGGTGCTCGCGGCGCTGAGCCGGCTGCGGCCGGCGGGCTTGTCTGCGTTCCGGGCCCGCCCCCGCGCCTACGCCGTCGCCAGCGCCGCGCTCGCCTGGGGACTCGTCTTCTCCGGCTACTCGCTCGTCGTGACTCCGCCGCACTCGACGGAGGCCGCCGCCGACTCGTCGCCGACCACCAACGGAATCGGCGGCACGACCACGACACCGAGCGGTTCGGTCGCGCCGACGCCGGGCGCGCACTCCTCGTTGACCTCGACGGGTACGACGACAACGACCGGCGGGACAACGTCCGCGGGCGGCACGACGA
>JAFAQI010000177.1 GCA_019246495.1 Frankiales bacterium
CCAGTACGTCTTCCTGCTCTTCGGAGCCGACGGGATCGGCGGCAACCCCGCCAGCGGCTGGGTGTTGCTCGTCGGGCTGCTCTGGCTCGCCGTGATGACCTACATCTGCTACCGCGGGATCGAGGTCTCCGCCAACATGCAGAAGGGACTGCTCGCCATCGAGGCCGGGATGCTGATCGTGTTCTCCGTCGTGGCGCTCGTCCGGGTCGCCACGGGACACGCTCCCGCTACCCACATCTCGCCCAGCTGGTCGTGGCTCAACCCGTTCGACATCCCCTCCGTGTCGGCCTTCGTCGCGGGCCTGATCCTGATGATCTTCATCTACTGGGGCTGGGACACCGCCGTCGCCGTCAACGAGGAGACCAAGGACCCTGCCCGGACCCCGGGCCGGGCGGCGGTGATCTCGACCGTGCTGCTGCTGGCGATCTACGCCGTTGCCACGTTGGCGGCCCAGTCCTTCGCGGGCGTCGGCGACAAGGGGATTGGGCTCGGGAACTCCGACAACTCCAACGACGTGCTCAACGTGCTCGGCCGCGCCGTCTTCGGCAACTCCGCTCTCGGCACGGTGGGCGTCAAGCTCCTGTTGCTCATGGTGCTCAGCTCGGCGGCCGCGTCGACGCAGACGACGATCCTGCCGACCGCCCGCACCACGCTCGCGATGGGTGTCTACCGGGCCTTGCCGTCGAGCTTCGCGAAGGTGCATCGGCGTTACCTGACGCCGACCACCTCAACGGTCGTGATGGGTGTCGTCTCAGCTGTGCTCTACGTCGTCATGAACTACCTGTCGGGCGGGCAGGTCATCAGCGACTCGGTGACGGCCTGCGGTGTGTTCATCGCCCTCTACTACGGGACGACCGGGTTTGCCTGCGCATGGTGGTACCGCAAGACCCTGACCAAGAGCACCCGCGACTTCTTCATGCAGGGTGTGATTCCGGTTCTCGGCGGGCTCATCCTCTTCGTCGTACTCGGCTGGAGCATGTACCTCGACTGGCTCAGCCCCTACGCGAAGCACCTCAACCCGGCCGAAGCGAGCTTCACCGGTTGGCAGATGACCTTCCCGCCACACTGGGCGATCGGCGGGGTCGCCATCCTCGTCATCGTCGCCGCGATCATCGGCGTCATCGCGATGGTGGCCTACAACATCGCCCGTCCGGCGTTCTTCCGCGGCGAGGTCCTCAACCGGCGCACCCCGACACTGGTCCCCGAGACGACCGGATTGCCCGCAGGCTTCCCACCACAGATCGGCAAGGACCAGGTGCCGCCGGGCGCCCCTCTCGTGCCACCGGAGTTCGACCAGCCGACCGGGCCCAATCCCCTCAGCGGCGACTGACTGCTAGTCGCCGATGTAGGACATCACGTGCTTGATGCGCGTGTAGTCGTCGAGCGCGTAGGCCGACAAGTCCTTGCCGTGCCCGCTGTGCTTGAAGCCACCGTGCGGCATCTCGGCGACGAGCGGGATGTGCGTGTTGATCCACACGCAGCCGAAGTCGAGCCGCTTCGCCATCCGCATCGCCCGCCCGTGGTTCTGCGTCCAGACACTCGAGGCGAGCCCGTACTCGACTGAGTTCGCCCATGCGAGGGCCTGGTCCTCGTCGCTGAACTCCTGCACGGTGATGACCGGACCGAACACCTCCTGCTGCACCATCTCGTCGTCCTGCCGCAAGCCGTCCACGACGGTCGGTGCGTAGAAGAACCCCTGCTCGCCGAGCCGTTGCCCGCCGGCAAGCACGCGCGCATGTCCGGGCAAGCGGTCGAGGAATCCGGTGACCCGGTCCAGCTGAGCACGGTTGTTCAGCGGCCCGTACGCCGAGTCCTCGTTCACCGGCGCACCGGTCTTGGTGGAGTTCGCCTGCTCGACGAGCGCAGCGGTGAAGTCTGCCGCGATCCGCGGTCCGGCAAGCACGCGCGTGGCCGCCGTACAGTCCTGGCCGGCGTTGAAGTAGCCGGCCATGGCGATGCCCTCAGCCGCCTTCTCGACGTCGGCGTCGTCGAAGACGATGACCGGCGCTTTGCCACCGAGCTCCAGGTGCACGCGCTTGAGATCCGTCGCCGCGGCCTCCGCCACCTCGCGGCCGGCGCGCACCGAACCGGTGATGGCGACGAGCTGCGGTGTGGGGTGCGACACCAGAGCGCGGCCGGTGTCGCGGTCACCGCAGATGACATTGAGGACGCCGGGCGGCAGGAACTCGGCGAACAGCTCGGCGAGCATGACGGTCGTCACGGGCGTCGTGTCGCTCGGCTTCAGCACGAGGGTGTTGCCGCCGGCGAGCGCCGGGCCGATCTTCCAGATCGCCATCATCAACGGGTAGTTCCACGGCGTCACCGCCGCGCAGACACCGATCGGTTCGCGGCGTACGTAGGACGTGTGGTCCTTCATGTACTCCGCGGCCGCACGCCCTTCGAGCATCCGGGCGGCGCCGGCGAAGAACCGGAGCTGGTCGATCGCGGGCGGCAGTTCCTCGGAGGCAGTGAGTCCCTGCGGCTTCCCGGTGTTGCGGCAC
>JAFAQI010000181.1 GCA_019246495.1 Frankiales bacterium
CGCGACCGTTGCGGCCGATCCGGTCCACCCCGCGGTGTCACTGGGAAACGAGCTCGCCGCGGGCAGCGTCGAGGACTCCGCGGAGAGGGCGGCGCCGGGCACGGCGAGCACGCCGACAGCAACGGTCAGGGCGAGGGTCAGGCGCACCAGGGGTCCTTGTTCGGTTTTGTCAGAGTCGCGCTATTTCATCCGTCTTTCGGGAGCGGCGCCACTGCACCTTGACCCTCGGCGCGGACGAGATTCCTGCGAACCGGACATCCGGGCACAGACAGCGACGCCGCGCCCCGATCTGCGGGGGCGCGGCGTCGCCGCGAGCTAACGGGTTGCTCAGTCGTTCTGCATCCCGAGGATGACCGCCATGCCGCTCGGGGTCGGCTGCCACTCGTTGCCGATGCTCTTGACCAGGCCGAACGTGCTCGTCGTCGTGTTGTCGAAGACGAAGACGTTCCAGCCGGCCCAGCCGTGGCTCGCCGCGTAGTTGGCGGCCGCGGTGATGTAGGCGCCGCCGACGTTGCGGTCCGGGTAGCCGAACTCGGTGATGACGACCGGCGCCGTCGTACCGATGGTGTTGAACGCCGACAGGATCCCCGACGGGTCGAGCAGGCCACCCGGGCCACCGACGCAGGTGCCGCCGTTCTCGGGCGTGGCCACCGGGCAGGTGTAGGCGTGGATGCCGTAGACGAGGTTGCGGGTGCCGGTGAGCGGAGCGGTCGACGGGTAGTAGGTCGCCCAGCCGCTGCCACTCGCGAACACGAGGTTGTTGGCGCCGGTGCCGCGGACGGTGTCGTAGAGCCGCTGCATGCCGATGCCGGTGAAGGTGACGCCGTTGGAGGCGACGGTGCCGCCGTTGCGCCACTGCGCGTCGGTGATGCTGTGCGGCTCGTTGTAGAGGTCGAAGGCGACGAGCGGGTTGTTCTTGTAGCGGCTGGCGACGGTCTGCCAGAACGTGATGGCCTGCGAGTCCGGCAGCGCCTGCTCGTTGCCCCAGTCGCCACACGGCGTCACCGCGTTGGTGTGGAGGTCCAGCAGGATGACCATGCCGCGGCTCGTCACGTCGCGCACGATGCGGTCGACGTTGTCGACGTAGGACTGGTCGTAGCTGCAGTCGCCCGGCGTCATCGGGTTCTCGGCGACCGGCAGCCGGTCGAAGTTGGCGCCCCAGGACTGCGCGGCAGCGACCTCGCTCGTGGTGACCGAAGACGTTGACCAGTTCTGGGTGCGGAGCCCGCCGAGCTGGATGCCATGCAGCTGCACGCGACGGCCGTAGGCGTCGAGGATGTTGGTGCCGCTGGTGGTGAGCGGGCCGACGATCGGCGCCGCTACGCCGGTGGTCTGCGTGACCGTGAGGTCGTCGACGTAGTCGACGAGGCCGAGCGCGTTGTCCATGCTCGCGACGGCGACCGAGGCGGTCGCGGCGTTGGCCGGCGCGATGGCGACGGCGGGGTTGGCCGCGGTCCACGCGGTCGCGCTGTCGGTGACCGGCTGACCGGTCTCGGTGCTCGGGCCGCCGACGAACTTGCCGGTGGCGTCGTAGAAGCGAACGCCCATCGTGACGGAGTGACCGGTGAGGGCCGCGCGGAGCCAGCCACCGACGCTGTAACGCGCGCCGGGGGTCACCGCGAAGGACGGCGAGTTGGCCGCGGTCATGACACCGGCGGAGGTGACGGCGAGCGCGCCGGGCGCGTTGTGGCCCACCCCGGCGAGCCAGCTGACGGCCGCACCGAGTGACGACCAGCCGGTCGTGGCACCCGCGAACGACGTCGCCGACGCCGGCAGCAGCACGCTGACCGTGCTCTGACCCGACGGCGCGTTGACGGCGGCCGCGGCGGTCTGGGTGAGCGCGCTGTGGTGGGCGGTGCGGAAGGTGTTCAGCGTCGCGGCGGATGCCGGGATGCCGGCACCGACGGCGACGGCTGCAGTTGCCGCCACACCGAGGGTCACCCGGCGGGAGAGCGAGGAGGAGGGGTTCACGTTCGGCGGTCCGTTTCGACGATGGTGTGCTGGGTGGGCGAGACCCATTGGAGAGCGTGAAATCCATCGTGAACAGACCTTGCGCCCCGAAATGGACGTACGGCGACAAAGAGGGTTCAAAGTGACTAGACGAAAACGCCCTGAATCGCCCTGATACGGACTAGTCCCCCGTCATCGCGGCGATCGCCGCCATCCCGACCGGGGTCGGCTGCCAGTAGTGCCCGACGTGGCCCACGAGGTTGAACAGGCCCCTCGTTCCGCCGTTGACGACGAACGCCGCCCAGCCGACCCACCCGTGGGACTCCACGAACCGGATGACGTTGCTCACGTAGGTGCCATCCTGCGGGTCGGGCCAGCCGAACTCCGTGACGAACACCGGGAGCTGCGAGCCTGCGGCAACGAACCGGTCGAGGATGTGCGACGGATCCAGGACCCCGCCGGCGCCGCCGGAGCAGTCCCCGCCGCGGCTCGGGATGTCGTGCGGGCACGTGTAGGCGTGCGCCGCGTAGACGACGTTGGTGGTGCCGGGCAGTGGCGCCGAGCCGGAGAAGACCGTCGCATAGGCGGGGCCGCCGATGAACACGAGGTTGCGGGCGCCGGTGGCGCGAATCGTCCGGTAGAGCTGCAGCATCCCGACCGCGTGGTAGGTGACCCCGAACGACGTCGTCGTTCCGCCGTCGCGCCACACCGAGTCCGTGATCCCGTGCGGCTCGTTGTAGAGGTCGAAGGCCACGAGCGGGTTGTGCCGGAAGCGCGTGGCCATCTGCTGCCAGAACCGGATCGACTCGTCGTCCGGCATGGTCTGCGGGCCCCACGACTTGCAGGCGCCGAGCGCCTGGCTGTGCAGGTCGAGCAGCGCGACCATGCCGACCGACGTCACCTGGCGCACGACCCGCTCGACGGTCTTGATGTAGTGCGGCTGATAGCTGCAGTCGCCGAAGACGGCCGGGTTCTCGGCGAGCGGGATGCGGACGAAGTTGGCGCCCCAGGAGTGCATGACCGTGATCTCCGGCTTGGAGATCGACCCGGGCCGCCAGTCCATGGTCGCCAGCCCGGCGAGCTGGACGCCACGCATCGTCAGCTGACGGCCCTTGCCGTCGTACACCCCGTTGCCCCGGGTCGTCAGCGGTCCGACGATCGGAGCCGGCACGCCTGTCGTCGCCGTGAGTGCGACATCGTCCGCGATGACCTGCCCGCCTCGGCCGTGTCCGGTCAGGATCACCCGGCCGCTGACCGCGCGCTTCGGCCCGATGCCCGCCGCCGGCCCGGCCAGGGACCACGCGCTAGCGGTCACGGCCAGCGGATGCGCGTTCTGCCGGGCCGATCGGATCACCCGGCCGTTGGCGTCGTAGAACCGGAGTCCGACAGCCACGGCAGACGTCCCCTGGGCGGCGCGCGCCCACACGGTCGCGACGTAACGGGCGCCGGGGGTCACGGAGAATGCTGGCGACTCGACCTTGCCGAGGTGTCCGACCGCACCAGCCGCGCCGATCGTGAGGG
>JAFAQI010000190.1 GCA_019246495.1 Frankiales bacterium
GGCTGCTGCTCGCCGCGATCCTGCTGCGGCTCGCGTTTCTGCTCGCCCTTGTTCCCGTACGCCGCCGGGCGGTCGGCCCCGTGTCGACGCGCGGAGTCGACCTGACCGGCCTCGCGCTTCCGCCGTCCCCGCCGGAGATGGTGCTGACGCGCTCGGCCGAACGCGTCCACGGCGTCACGACAGTGGGTGTCGTCGCGGCCGCGCTCGCCGTCGCCACGACGACGCCGGCGGTCGCCTTCGTGGGAGTCGGCGCCGTCGTCGTGGCGGGGCTGGCGGCGGTCGGCTACCTGGGCTGGCTGCTTCTGTCCGGACGCGGTTGCTTGTCCCGCGAGCAGCTGCTCGTCGCGGTCGCCGAGCGGGTCAGCCGCAACAAGCCGGAGGTGATGCTCTATCACTCCGGCGACCCCGACACCGCCTACCAGGCGAACATGTGGCTCGCGACCGTCGACGCCCTCCCGCATGGGTGCGTGGTCATGTTGCGCGAACGTCCCGTGATGCGCGAGCTCGCCGGCTGCCGGTCGCCGGTGCTCTGCATCCCCGACCCGGTCGATTTCATGAACTTCTCGCTTCCCGACGTACGGGTCGCGCTTTACACCGCCAACGTCGGCAAGACGATTCACATGCTGCGCGAGCCCGGTGTGAGCCACGTCTTCATCGGCCACGGCGACAGCGACAAGTCGGCGTCGTCCAATCCCTTCAGCAAGGTCTACACCGAGATCTGGGTGGCCGGCCCGGCAGGACGGGACCGTTACCGGCGCGCGGGCATCGGCATCGACGACGCCGATGTCGTCGAGGTCGGTCGCCCGCAGCTCGCCGGCATCGAGCACTTCACCGGCAGCGTCCGCGACCCGCTGACCGTTCTCTATGCGCCGACGTGGGAGGGCTGGACCAACGACCCGGCACACACGTCCCTCACCCGCACCGGGCCGACCCTCGTCGAGCGACTCGTCGCGACACCAGGAGTCCGCGTCGTCTACAAGCCGCATCCGCTGACCGGCACCGTCTCGCCGGCCACAGCCGCGGCCGACGCGGCGATCCGCGCAACCATCTCGCGCGCCGGCTCGGGTGATGGTCATCGCGTCGTCGCCGGCCCGACACCGAGCCTCTACGACTGCTTCAACGACGCCGACGCGCTGGTGGCGGACATCTCCAGCGTGCTGACCGACTTCGTCGAGAGCCAGAAGCCCTACCTGGTCGTCAACGTCAGCGGACGTTCCGATGCAGAGTTCCGCACGGAGTTTCCCAGCGTCTCGGCCGCCTACCTGCTCGACCCCGGTATGCGCAACCTCGGCGAGGTGCTCGACCTCATCCGGACGAGCGACCCGATGCGCGACGCCCGCCGCGAGCTAAAGCACTACCTGCTCGGCGCGGACGAGCCGGACGCCACGACGCGGTTCACCCGCGCCGTCACCGCTGCGCGCGACCGGGCAGTCGCCCAGTGTCCGGTGCGCCCGGTCCTCGGCGCGACCGTCGGATGACCCGACCACCGAGACCGGCCGACCTTGCCGGAGGCGCGGCCCTCGCGGTCACGCTGCTCGGCGCGTTCGTCGCGGCGGCCACCGGCAGCCGGTGGGGCGTGGCCGGCGTACTCGCGCTGGCTGCGATCGTCGAGCTGGCCGTCCGGCGCGGCGCAACCGCGGACCTGCTCGGCGCCGTCGGCGGGTCGGCGCCGGCAACGGCCGCGGCGCGGCTTCTCCCGATCGTCGCAGTGGCCGGTCGCGCCGGCGCCGAACGCTCGGTGCTCATCGCCGTCATCACGACAGCGGGCCTGTTGCTTGCGCTTGCGTTCGCTGCGGACCTGGGCCGCTCGGTCGCTGCCCGGCTGCGGCAACTGCCACTCACCGCGCGCAACCTCGATCTCGGCGATGCCCGCCTCCCCTCCGCACCGCCGCGACTCCTTGTCGGCCGCAGCGGGGCGGTGCTGGCTGCGGAGCCGCTGCTCGCCATCGGTCTTGCGGCGGCGCGCGGGCGCTACAACGGCTGGCTCGAGGCCGGGCTCGGCATCGCCGTGCTGCTCGCCGCGCTGCCAGTCGTCCTGCTGGGTGTCGACGGCTGGCGCCTGCTCCGGGGCGGCGCGCGCGACCGCGTTGTGACAGCGATCCGCGACGCCGTCGAGCGGCTGCGTCCCGACGTCGTCCTCTACTTCGCCGGCGTCGCGGCGGAGGTCTACCAGCCCGACATGTGGCTCAGTCCGGTCGCCGCACTCGCCCGCCCGGCGCTCGTGCTCGTCCGCGACCGCGGCGCCTTTGCCGCGCTCGGCGCGACAGGCCTGCCGGTCGTCTGCGCGCCGTACAACGGAACTGTCGCCGCCCTGCCGCTGCCCGCGCCGACGGTGACGCTGTTCGTCACGCACAGTGGCAACAACCTCGCGATGCTCCGCCGGCCGGAGACCGTCACCGCCTTCGTCGGGCACGGTGACAGCGACAAGCCCGACAGCGTGAACCCCTACGCCCGCGTCTATGACCAGGTGTGGGTGGCCGGTCCGCTCGGCCGGCGGCGCTACGCCGAAGCAGCCGTCGGCGTAGCTGACGACGCAGTCGTCGAGATCGGCCGACCGCAGCTGACCGACCTCGTCAACCGAGCACGCGAGCTCGGCCCGCCCGGGCAGCCGACCGTTCTCTATGCCCCGACCTGGGAAGGCTGGGGAGACGACCCGCATCACAGTTCGCTGCCCTACGTCGGTCCCGCTCTCATCCGCCGGCTGCTCGCCGAGCCCGGGCTGCGCGTCGTCTACCGGCCGCACCCGCTGACCGGCCGCCGGGACCCGCGACTGCGGGCCGCCCACCGGGAGATCGAGCGGCTGCTGCGCGACGCCGGTGTCCCGCCGTGCCCGCCCGAGCTGGCGGACTGCCTGGCCACCGCGTCGGCGCTGGTGGCCGACGTGTCCAGCGTGGTGAGCGAGTACCTCGCCCTGGACCGGCCCTACGCCGTCGTGGACACGAGAGGTCTGGGCGACGAGGAGTTCCGCCGGCGCTACGCCGGCGCCCGCGGCGGGTTCGTGCTCGGCCCGGACCTCGAGGCGCTACCGGCGCTGCTCGCCGCGGCCGCGGGAAAGGGCGATGTCACCGACGCGGACCGTCACCGGCTGCGCGCCGATTCGTTAGGTGACCAAGAACGCGCACAACAGCTTTTCGCCCAGGCGGTGTCCGCTCTACAGATGGGACAAATCCACCGATAACATCGCCGCGGTTCGAAAAGCGCCGCTGACGTCGCTCAACACCCCCTCGCTGCCTACCGAGGTTACGACCATGCCCACTGTTCGACGCTTCCGTTCCCGTGCGGTCGCTCCGGCGGTCGCCGCCTCCGCGCTGCTCGTCACGGCCGTCGGCATCCAGCCCGCCGGAGCCGCTTCATCGGCGCATGCGACCGGCGGCCACACGACCACCTGCTACGGCAAGGTGCTGAAGATCGACGACGGAGACACCGTCGAGGTGCGGCTGCTCGACAAGTGCTTCACCCTCCGCAAGGGCTACCGGATGGTCGTCCGCAACGCCGGCATCCAGGCGACCGAGCACGGCAAGCCCGGCGAGTGCTGGTGGACCGAGGCGCGCGACAACTTCGCCAAGCTCATGCACCACGGTGCGCGTGTGCGCCTGCAGTCCTACCGC
>JAFAQI010000198.1 GCA_019246495.1 Frankiales bacterium
CGGCCACCCAGTCGTCGAACTGGTTCGGCTACAGCCGCGGCATGCTCGACAAGAAGAAGCGGTTCACCTCGATCGAGGGCACCTGGGTCGTGCCGACCGCGCACCAGCACACCCGGGGCGACTCCGGCGAGGCGTCGGCGACGTGGATCGGCATCGGCGGGGGCTGCCTCGACAGCGGCTGCGGCACCGGCGCGCAGGACGAGACCTTGATCCAGGCCGGCACCGAGCAGGACGTCGCGGCGAACGGCACCGCGTCCTACAACGCCTGGTGGGAGATCATTCCCGAGCCCGAGACGCGGATCGCCCTGCCGGTGCGCCCGGGCGACACGGTCCACGTGCTCATCAAGGAGAAGTCGGCCGGCCAGTGGTTCATCGAGATCGACAACCGCACGACCGGCAAGAAGTTCACGAAGTCGCAGGCCTATCCGGGTCTCGGCGGCAGCGCGGAATGGATCGAGGAGACGCCGCTCCAGCTCGGGACCAACGCCGGCCTGTCGGCGCTGCCTGACCTCACGACCGTGCCGTTCACCGGCGCGAAGGCCAACGGCAACAACGCGAACCTCAACTCCTCGCAGGCGATGGACCTGATCGACGCGAACGGCAACGTCATCGGCGTACCGTCCGCTCCCAACGCGACGCATGACGGCTTCCACGCGTGCGCCTGGGCGACGACCTGTTCCTGACGCGTTCAGCGGGCTGACGGCGGGGCAGACTCGACGACGTGGATGAGACGAGCGCGCTGACCCTGCGCATCCTCGAGGAGTTCGAGACGTTCGCCGTCGTCGGGCTGTCGGCTGATCCGACGAAGGCAGCCCACTCGGTGCCGGCGGCGATGCGGGCCTACGGCTGGCGGATGATTCCGGTCAACCCGCATGCCGACCGGTTGCTGGGCGAGAAGGTCTATCGACGACTCGCCGACATCCCGGACCCGGTCGAAGTGGTGAACGTCTTCCGGCCGTCTGCGGAGGCGGCCGACGTCGTGCGCCAGGCGATCGAGATCGGCGCGAAGGCGGTGTGGCTGCAGCTCGGCATCGTGTCGGCGGAGGCCCGCCAGCTGGCCGAGTCGGCCGGACTGCTGTACGTCGAGGACCGCTGCCTCGCCGTCGAGCGGGCACGTCACGCCGTACGCCGCGCTGCCTGATCCGCCCACGCCCGGGCGAGCCGCCGACGTAGGTTTCTGCCATGACTGATGACGTCGTGGCGAAGGTGCAGAAGGCGTACTCGTTCTCGGGCCCGGCGATCGAGCTCGGCGCTCTGGTGGTCGACAACGAGGCGCACACGGACGCGCCGGTGCGGCTGCCGCTGGGCATGATGAACCGGCACGGCCTGGTCGCCGGCGCCACCGGGACCGGCAAGACCAAGACGCTGCAGCTCATGGCCGAGCAACTGTCGGCCGCCGGTGTGCCGGTCTTTCTCGCCGACGTCAAAGGCGACCTGTCGGGCATCGCCGCTCCGGGCGAACCGAGCGATCGCAGCACCTCGCGGGCGAAGGACGTCGGTGACACGGGATGGACACCTACCGCGACGCCCGCGCAGTTCTTCTCCCTCGGCGGCCTGGGGGCGGGTACGCCGATCCGCAGCCGGATCACGTCATTCGGTCCGGTCCTGCTGTCGAAGGTCCTGGGCCTCAACGACACCCAGGCCAGCTCACTGAACCTGGTCTTCCACTACGCCGACCACGCCGGCCTCGACCTCGACGACATCGGCGACCTGCGCGCGGTCATGACCTACCTGACGAGTGACGACGGCAAGGCCGACCTGCAGCAGCTCGGCGGGCTGTCCGCCGCCACGGTCGGCGTGATCCTGCGGGAGCTGGTGGCGTTCGAGGACCAGGGCGCGAATGACTTCTTCGGTGAGCCGGAGTTCGACACCGCGGACCTGCTCACGGTCAACGGCGGCGTCGGCGCCGTGTCGGTGCTCGAGCTGTCCGCCGTACAGGACAAGCCGGCGTTGTTCTCCTCGTTCCTCATGTGGCTGCTCGCCGACCTCTTCCACGACCTGCCCGAGGTCGGTGACCTCGACAAGCCGAAGCTCGTCTTCTTCTTCGACGAGGCGCACCTGCTGTTCGCGGACGCATCGAAGGACTTCCTCGAGTCGATCACGCAGACCGTCCGGCTGATTCGCTCGAAGGGCGTCGGCGTCTTCTTCGTCACCCAGTCGCCAACGGACATCAGTGACGACGTACTCGGTCAGCTCGGCAACCGGGTGCAGCACGCGCTTCGCGCCTTCACCCCGGACGATGCGAAAGGCGCTCAAGCAGACGGTGTCGACGTTCCCGAAGTCGTCCTATGACCTGGGCGAGCTGCTCACATCGCTCGGGATCGGCGAAGCCGTGGTCACCGTGCTCTCCGAGACTGGTGCACCGACCCCCGTTGCCTGGACGCGGATGCGCCCGCCCCGATCATTGATGGCAGCGATCGAGCCGGCCACGCTCGAGCAGATGGTGACGAGCTCGCCGCTGCAGTCGAAGTACGCCAGCCGGGTCAACGACGAGTCGGCGGCGGAGAAGCTCGCCGCACGCAACCAGGCGCTTCAGCAGCAGCCCGCGCCGGCCGACGCGCCGCCGGCC
>JAFAQI010000199.1 GCA_019246495.1 Frankiales bacterium
GGCTTCGTCGTCGTCATCGCCGGCGGCCTGTTGTTCGCGCAGTACTTCTTCTCCGACAAGATGGCGCTCTACGGCATGGGCGGTCGCATCGTCACGCCCGAGGAAGCGCCGGAACTCCACGGCATCGTCGACCGGCTCTGTGCCCTCGCCAACATGCCGAAGCCGCGCGTCGCCATCGCGGACACCGACATCCCCAACGCGTTCGCAACGGGCCGCAACCCGAAGCACGCCGTCGTCTGTGCCACGACCGGCATCATGCGCCGGCTCGACACCGAAGAGCTCGAAGGCGTCCTGTCGCATGAGCTGTCGCACGTCGCGCATCGCGACGTCGCGGTCATGACGTTCGCGTCGTTCCTCGGCATGGTGGCCGGTCTCGTGACGCGGTTCGCCTACTACTCGGGCCTGTTCGGCGGGTTCGAGAACGACGACGACCGCGAGGGCGGCGCCGCGCCGCTCATCCTGATCATGCTGGTCTCGATGCTCGTCTACGCGCTGTCGTTCCTGCTGACGCGGGCGCTGTCGCGTTACCGCGAGCTGTCGGCCGACCGGTCCGGCGCGTTGCTCACCGGACGGCCGTCGGCGCTCGCGTCGGCGTTGCAGAAGGTCACCGGTGACATCGCGCGCATCCCGACCCGGGACCTGCGAGCGGCTGAGGCGTTCAACGCGTTCTTCTTCTCGCCGGCGCTGGCCAACGGCTTCAGCATCTCCTCGCTGTTCTCCACGCACCCGTCGCTGGAGAAGCGGCTCGCGCAGCTCGCGAAGATCTCGGCCGAGCTCGGCCAGCCGGTCGCCTGACCGACGTCCATGGGCCTACTCGACACGATCCTCGGGCGCACCAAGCCGGCGAAGGCAGATCTCGACGAGCTGTTCGCGCTGCCGTCGGCCGCGATCACTCTCGAGGCGGGAATGCAGCTCAAGCCCACGGGAGTCGGCTCGGTCTGTGTGAAGCCCGCCGAGGGTGGCGGGTTCGCCGGCCTGCGCGAGCAGATCGACCAGCTGCTCAAGACCGACGCCGACAAATACACCGAGACCACCGACTCGTTCGGGTTCTCGTGGATCACTCGCCACGGCGACGGCAGCGACGTACCGGATCTGGTCACCGACCTGCATGCGGTCAACGCCTCGCTGGCCGATGCGGGGTTCGGGTCCGCTCTGCTCTGCACGCTCGTCGCGTTCGCCGGTGACGGAGGTTCCCCGGTCGGCCTGGTCTACCTCTACAAGCGGGGCACCTGGTATCCGTTCGTGCCCACCGGCAAGGACAAGCGCGACAACGCGCGCGAGCTCCAGGTGAAGGCCGTGATCGGCACCGACCTGAAGATCGAGCCCGACCTCGCCCGCTGGTTCCCGGTCTGGGGTGCGCCCGGCCTATGACCACCCCACGAAATCGCTCGCTTCGCTCACGATTTCGAGGGGACCCCGGGTGAGGGTCCACGCGTGGGTCGTGGCGGCGACGCAGAAGCCGCTGCCCGGCGTCTTCCACTCCCTCGAGCCGACGCTGCACCACTGGGGTTACCTCGCGGTCGCGTTCTTCCTGTTCTTCGAGGACTTCGGCGTCCCGCTGCCGGGCGAGACGATGCTCATCGCCGCCTCGCTCTACGCCGGCGCCGGTCATCTCAACGTCTGGCTGGTGGGGCTCATCGCCTTCACCGCCGCGGTGCTTGGTGACAACGTTGGCTACGTCATCGGCCGCAAGGGCGGCCGCGAGCTGATCGAGCGGTTCGGCAAGTACGTCTTCGTCACCCCCGCTCGACTCGACCGCGCGGAGGCGTTCTTCACCCGCCACGGCGGCAAGGTCGTGACGATAGCGCGATTCGTCGAGGGGCTGCGTCAGCTCAACGGCATCATCGCGGGCACGGTCGAGATGCCCTGGCGTCGATTCGTGCTGTTCAACGCACTTGGCGCCGCGTTGTGGGTCGGGACGTGGACCTCACTCGGTTATCTCGCGGGCAACCACGTCGAGACGATCGGCCGCTACACGACCTACGCCGCGATCGCGGGTGCGGTGCTGGTCGTCGCGTGGGGCGTCTGGCACATCCGGCGACGGCGCCGGCACCGGGCGGCGTCCGCCGCCGGCAGTTGACCGCCGGGATCAGTTTCCGGGAAGAGCCAGCATCTGGTCGAGCGCGACCTTCGCGAAGTGCGTGGTGTCGTCGTCGACGTCGATGCGGTTGACGACGTGCCCGTCCACTAGCGACTCGAGTGCCCACACGAGGTGCGGCAGGTCGATGCGGTTCATGGTCGAGCAGAAGCACACGGTCTTGTCGAGGAAGACGATCGTCTTGTCCGGGTGCGCCTTTGCGAGTCGTGACACCAGGTTGAGCTCGGTACCGATCGCCCATGCGCTGCCGGCCGGAGCGGCCTCGATCGTCCTGATGATGAACTCCGTCGACCCGACGAGATCGGCGGTGGTGACAACCTCGTGCGTACACTCCGGGTGCACGAGCACGGTGACGCCGGGGACCCGTTCGCGCACCTCGTCGACACATTCCCGGCTGAACCGGCCGTGCACTGAGCAGTGGCCCTTCCACAGCAGGATCTTCGCGGCGCGGATCTGCTCGTCGGTGAGGCCGCCGTTGGGCTTGCGCGGGTTCCACACGACGCAGTCGTCAAGCCTCAGCCCGAGTCGCAGCACCGCCGTGTTGCGGCCGAGGTGTTGGTCCGGCAGGAACAGCACCTTCTCGCCCTTGTCGAGAGCCCAGCGCATCGCGACCTCAGCGTTGGACGACGTGCAGATCGTGCCCCCGTGCCGTCCGGTGAACGCTTTGATCGCGGCCGAGGAGTTCATGTAGCTCACCGGCACGGTGACGTCCGCGACGCCGACGTCGGTGAGGACGTCCCACGCCTCGGCGACCTGCTCGGCCGTCGCCATGTCGGCCATCGAGCAGCCGGCGGCGAGGTCCGGGAGGACGACCTGCTGATGGTTGCCGGTGAGGATGTCGGCGGACTCGGCCATGAAGTGCACGCCGCAGAAGACGACGTACGACGCCTCCGGGCGCGCCGCGGCCTCGCGGGCCAGCTTGAACGAGTCTCCGGTGACGTCGGCGAACTCGATCACTTCGTCGCGCTGGTAGTGATGGCCGAGCACGAAGACCTTGTCGCCGAGCGCAGCCTTCGCGGCGCGCGCGCGAGCGACGAGTGAAGGGTCTGACGCCGCCGGAAGCTCGCCGGGGCAGGACGTGCCGCGTTCCGAGTCGGCGTCGCGCTGCTGGCCCAGTAGCAAGAGGGCGAGCGGCGACGGCTCCACACCGAGTTCGTTCATTGTCATCTCGCCTAGTCCAACACAGCTGCGGTCTCGCCGCTTCCGCCTGGCAGGAAAGTGATCCGGCTCATAGGTAGGCGCCGTCCGGCAGGTAGCACCGCGGCGGCGTCCGGCCCCGCCAGAAGACCGGCCCCCACGGCTTAAGCGAAAGTCTGGCGGCGACTGCGACGTCGATCGCCCACTGCTGCTCGCCGGTGACGTGGGAGATCGTGTGCTGCTCCACGGACCCCTGCCCCTCGTCCGCCAGGCACTGCCACAGCAGACGCGTTGCCAGCTCCTCGTCGGTCGCCGCGACGCTCACCACGTGGCCGTTGCGGATGTAGGCGTAGCCGCGGTCCGCAGCGTCCTCGGCGACGTACATCGTCGTGAAGTCGTTGAGGATCCCGTGGTCCGGCCCGCGGGCCGCGCCGCGCACCTGGCGATCGACGGAGTCGGCGAGCTCCGCGTCGGCGACGCTGCCCACGCGCACCCGGCGGTCGGCCGCAGGCAGAGTCGTGCGGTCGACCGCTCCCGTCGCCATCATCTGCGGGAACAGCGCGAAGCCGGCGCGTGCATAACGCCGCATCGCGCGCGCATCCGAACTCGACAGGATGATCGCGGTCCCGACCCCGTCGGCGTAGGACAGCGAAGCGTCGAGCAGTTGACGCCCGATCCCTCTGCTCTGGTGGTCCGGATGGACGACGAGCAGCGAGAGCCCCCACATCGAGTCCCGGCGCAACGCGAGAGCGGAGCCGACGATCTCGTCACCTGACGTGGCGACCCACGACCCCGCCGGGTCGTGCGCGATGAAGTGCCGGTGCCGGCGGCGTTGCCGCTCGACGGACTCCGGGCTCACCGGAGTGACCGGCTCGCCGAGCCGCTGATCGAGCTCGCGGAACGCGACCTCCTGCACCTGCTGGGCCGCGTCCACGTCGTCGTCGCGCATGGGGCGCACGGTCACGTCCACCGTCACTTCCTACCGGCCCGGCAAGATGCGCGTCATGCGGGTTGTTGTCGCGCCGGACTCGTTCGGCGGGACGCTCAGCGCGGTCGACGCCGCGGCGGCGATCGCCGACGGCTGGCGCTCGCATGCCCCTGGCGACGAGATTCGCACCGTGCCGATGTCGGACGGCGGGCCCGGATTCGTCGACGTGCTGCACAGCGGCACCGGCGGGCGGCTCGTCGACACCTGCGTCGCCGGCCCGCTGCGCGGAAGCGTGGGCGCGCGCTTCCTGGTGACCAATGACCGCGTGTACGTCGAAGCCGCCGACGCCTGCGGCCTGCATCTCGTCGACCCGTCACCAGTCACGGTTCGAAGCGGCCACACCACCGGCCTCGGCGAGCTTCTCCGCGAGGCGTCGGTGGCCGACCGCGACCTCGTCGTCGGTATCGGCGGTACGGCGACGAACGACGGTGGCGCCGGCCTCGTGCGGGC
>JAFAQI010000204.1 GCA_019246495.1 Frankiales bacterium
GGACCCGGTGCAGGGTTGCAACGACGCGACGCCCCAGCCCACATCCTTCTGCATCAAGTACGACGCCAACGTAACGAAGAACGGCATCGAGACGCCGACACCCGCCGAAGCAGGCGACGTCGGCGATTTCAACTGGTCGCTGGTCAACTCGTCCGGCAACGAGCCGACCGACAAGAACCTGTGGCTCGACCACATGGTGCTGACGCTGCTCGGCGAGCCGGATCCGGCAGCGATCACCCCGTCTAGCGTTCTGGACAACAACCTGCTCATCGCCGGCTCCAACACCGACTGCGGGTCCAGCGGCAAGTTCACGACCTGCACGGCCGGCCAGGGAACGATCGACGGTGATGTGAGCGGCTCCGACGACCCGTCGGTCAGTGACGGCATCAACAGCGGCAGCTTCGGCATCGTCAAGGTCGTCAACGTCAACCCGCCGCAGTCGGGAACGGTCATCGACTGGAAGGTGACTGCCGACTTCTGCATCGACGCCAGCCTGCTCGGATGCAACTCGGGAAGCGGTCCGGTGCAGCACACGTTCGAGGTGACGGCGCCAACCGCCAACCCGACTCACCTCACGATTCCGGCGCAGGTGCAGTTCAGCTACCCGGCGTTCTTCCCGCAGAACGGCGACGTCACCGTCGACGCCTCGATCAAGTCGGTGGATCGGGCGACGTTCCTCGGCCAGTCCGGCAAGGTCGACGCCGCCGGAGACCCCGCCGCTCCCGGCGGGTCACAGACGATCATCCAGCTGCCGAAGGCGTGCGGCAACGCCGACGCGTCGGCGACCGCAGTCGACCGGCACGCGGACACCGCCACCGCACCCTTGACGTTCCAGGTCAGCGGCTGCCCGACCGCGTTGTTCACCGCCAAGGAGACGAAGCCCTACAACGCCCGCTTCGACGGCAACGCGTCGACCGCTGCCCCCGACCGCAACGTCGCGAAGTGGCACTGGTCGTTCGGCGACGGGGCCACTGCCACGACTTTCGGTCCCACCGTCAGTCACACCTACGCGGCGTCGAAGGCGCGCACGGTCACTCTCGTCGTCGAGGACGACAGCGGGGTCCTGAGCCAGCCGAAGCGGCTCAGCCTTCGCGGTTCGAAGCTGACGCTGCGCGCACCACGGACAGCCGTCTCCCGCGCCACCGTCACGCTCACGGGCGCGCTGACCAGGTCCGGGTCGCGAACCGGGCTGACGCATCGCAAGCTGCTGCTGCAGCGCTGCCGGGCCAACGGCAGCCACTGCAAGAAGGTCGCCGTGGTGCTGACCGGTCGCAAGGGTGCTTGGCACGCCAAGACCAAGTTCCTGACCAACCGCCCGATGTTCCGGGCCACCTTCGCGGGCGGCGGCGGTTACGTCGGCGTTGTCGCCTCACGCACCGTCGGGCATTCGTAAGGGTCGCCGCTGCACGTCGGCTGAGCCGTCAGCGGACGACGTAACCCGCTGCCCGAAGCGCTGTCTTGACCTCGGCGATGCGCAGCTCGCCGAAGTGGAAGACGCTCGCGGCGAGCACGGCGTCCGCGCCGGCCGCGACTGCGGGCGCGAAGTCGCCCAGTGACCCGGCGCCACCGGAGGCGACGACCGGCACCGTGACGACCGCGCGGACCGCTGCCGTCATCGCGACGTCATAGCCGTCGCGCGTGCCGTCCGCATCCATCGAGTTGACGACGATCTCGCCGGCGCCCAGCTCCTGTCCCCTGACGACCCACTCGAGCAGGTCGAGCTGCGGCGTACGGCGTCCACCGTGCGTCGTCACCTCGAAGCCGGACGGCGACCAGTCGGCACGCCGGGCGTCGACCGACAACACCATGCACTGGGAGCCGAAGCGGTGCGCACCCTCCGCGAGCAGGTCGGGACGCTCGACCGCGGCGGTGTTGAGCGAGACCTTGTCCGCCCCGGCGCGGAGCAGGCGGTCGACGTCGTCGACGGTGCGGACACCGCCGCCGACGGTGAGCGGGATGAACACCTGTTCCGCCGTACGCCGGACCACGTCGTAGGTGGTGTCCCGGCTCTCGCTCGACGCGGTGATGTCATAGAAGACGAGTTCGTCGGCGCCTTCTGCGTCGTATGCGCGCGCCAGCTCGACCGGGTCGCCGACGTCGATGTTGTCGAGGAAGCGCACGCCTTTGGTCACCCGTCCGGCGTCGACGTCGAGGCAGGGAATGACGCGGACCGCGACGGTCACGACGTCTCCCGGAAACACTCGACCTCGATCTCGACGAGCATCGCCGGATCGACGAGGGCGGCGACGCCGAGCAGGCTGCTCGCCGGACGCACCTCGCCGAACACGCGACCGTGGGTGTCGGCGACAGCGACGCCGTTCACGGCGAGGTCGACGACGTACATCCGCGTGCGCACCACGTCGCCGCGGTCGAAACCGGCGCGGGCAACCGCATCGAGTGCGTTGTCCAAGGCAGCCTGAGCCTGACCGGCCGCATCGCCTGGCTGGGTGACGACCCCGTCGACGACGCTGGTGCACCCGGACACCCACAGATGCCCGCCGACAGCAACCGCACGCGTGTAGCCGAACCGCACCTCGTAAGGCCCGCCCGACGCGATGTTCTGCCTCATCGCACGGCGGCCAGAGCCTCGGGCAGGGTGAACGCACCGGCATAAAGCGCCTTGCCGACGATCGCACCTTCCACGCCGTCCGGCTGAAGCGCGGCGAGCGTCCGCAGGTCGTCCAGGCTGCTCACGCCACCGCTGGCGACGACCGGCCGATCGGTGGCAGCGCACACCGACGTCAGCAGCTCGACGTTGGGACCGGTCAGCGTGCCGTCGCGGCGCACGTCGGTGACGACGTAACGCGCGCAGCCTTCCGCGTCCAGCCTCGCGAGCACGTCGAACAGCTCGCCACCCTCCTCCGTCCAGCCGCGCGCCGCGAGGGTCGTGCCGCGGACGTCGAGTCCGACCGCGACCCGATCGCCGTGCCGGCCGATGACCTCGCGAACCCACTCCGGCTTTTCGAGCGCTGCCGTGCCGATGTTGACCCGGGCCGCACCCGTGGCCAGGGCGGCGTCGAGCGACGCGTCATCGCGAATGCCACCGGACAGCTCCACGGCGACATCGAGTGCGCGCACGACGTCCGCCAGCAGTGCGTGGTTGCTACCACGGCCGAACGCCGCGTCGAGGTCGACGAGGTGGACCCACTCGGCGCCGCCGTCCTGCCACTGGCGCGCGGCCGACATGGGGTCGCCGTACGACGTCTCCGTTCCCGCCGCACCCTGCACGAGACGGACCGCCCGGCCGTCGGCGACGTCGACGGCAGGCAGCAGCACGAAAGCGGTCACGTTCTCGACGCTAGCGTCGGCGCCTCGCGACGCCGACTCAGCCGTAGATGGTCGCGTAGACGCGGGTCGCGTTGGGCGCCGACGAGTAGCGGTCGACGACGTTGTAGGGCGTCGTGGCTCCCGGCGCAATCGCGTCGATGTGGTCGAAGCCGATGACGTTGGCCCGCGCCTTGCTGTCGTACTCGATGACCGTCACCCAGACGTTGTTGATGGTCTGGTTCGTCGTGTTCGTCACGGTGCCGCTGTAGGCGCGGCGGGTGGGCGACACCTGGGTCGTCGTGCCCGGCTTGACCTTCGCGCCGCGCAGGACCGGCGCGTGACTGCGGACAGCGTCCACCCTGATCCGGTACGACGTCGTGCCGGTGGGGAGCTCGGCGTCGCTGTGCTTCACCTCGAACTCGGCCCGGTGCCACGCGGCAATCGGTCCCGGGCGAATGCCCTCGTCGGACGTGCCGATCTGCTGCCCGTGCTTGTCGAAGTAGCGGACATGCAGCCGGACGATGTCGACCCGATGCGGGGTGTTGTTCAGCAGCTCACCACGCACGTCGATGCCGTGGCCGTGCGCCACGTCCTTGAACTCCGCGAACACGACGGCGGCCGACAGCGGCCGGAACTGCAGCCGGTATGCCTGATGCGGATCGACGCCGTGTGCCGAGGAGACGCGCACGTAGTAGTCGGCGGCAGGCAGCGCGACGTAGAGCTGCTCGAAGCGGTGGCCGCCACGGTCCGACGACGCGACGAGGTGCCCGTCCGCGCGGTAGAGGTCGAGCGCGTAGTTGCCCGGCAACCGGCCGAGGGTCACGAGTGCGTGGCCGGCGGTGCCCATCGTGAACCGGAAGAAGTCCTGATCCGACGTCGACTCGAGCGTCTCGGCGATCCACGGCCCGTTGGGCGAGACCCCGGCGTGCCGCGCAGCGCGGAGGGTGTCGGGCCGGTCGCCGGGGACGGCGGTCGACGTCGTCGAAAGTCCGGTGACCAGCACACCGGCTGCGGCGACGACCGTGAGCAGACGGCGCACGAGGGCTCCTTCCAAGGCGAGCATCACGACAGCGAGCCGACCCAGTTTCGCAGCAGCGCGAGACCGGCGTCGCCCGACTTCTCGGGGTGGAACTGCGTGGCGGACAGCGGGCCGCGCTCGACGGCCGCGACGAACGTGCCGCCGTGCTCGGCCACGGTCTCGCCATCCCCACCCGCCGGGCGTGCGGCGTAGGAGTGCACGAAATAGAACCAGGCGTCGTCGAGACCGGCGAACAGCGCCGATCCGTTCGCCGGCTCCACGGTGTTCCAGCCCATGTGCGGAAGCACGGGCGCGTCGAGCCGCTCCACGGTCCCGTCGAGCACTCCGATGCCTTCGCTGGTCACGCCGTGCTCGTTCCCGGTGTCATAGAGGACCTGCATGCCGACACAGATCCCGAGCACCGGACGGCCGGCGGCGACCCGGCGGCGTACGACGACATCGCCACCGACCCGCCGTACGCCGTCCATGCACGCCGCGAACGCGCCCACACCGGGGACGACGAGACCGTCGCAGTCGACGGCGGCTGCGGAGTCGGCTGTGACCGTGACGTCGGCCCCGACACAGGCGAGCGCGCGTTCGGCGGAGCGCAGGTTGCCCGAGCCGTAGTCGAGGACGACGACGCGGGGCGAGCTCACAGCACGCCCTTGGTAGACGGCACGCCAGCCGATCGCGGGTCAATCGCGACAGCGGTTCGCAGCGCGCGAGCGACGGCCTTGAACTGCGCCTCCACGACGTGGTGGGCGTTGCGTCCGGCGAGCACGCGGACGTGCAGGCAGATGTGTGCCGCAGCCGCGAACGACTCGAACACGTGGCGCGTCAACGTGGTGTCGTAGCTGCCGATCAGCTCGACGAGCTCCGGTTCCTCGTGCACGCAGTACGGACGTCCCGACACGTCGACCGCGACCTGCACCAGCGTCTCGTCGAGCGGAACGAATGCATCACCGAAGCGGGTGATGCCCTGCTTGTCGCCGAGCGCCTCACGCAGCGCCTGACCGAGGACGATCGACACGTCCTCCACCGTGTGGTGGGAGTCCACCTCGACGTCACCGGTCGCACTGACGGTGAGGTCGAACAACGCGTGCGTACCGAGCTGGGACAGCATGTGGTCGAAGAACGGCACCCCCGTCGCGACGTCGGCGACGCCGGACCCGTCGAGGTCGAGCACGACCTCGACCTTGGACTCCTTGGTGGATCGTTCGACCCGCGCCTGTCGCGTCATCGGGTGAGCACCCTCTCCAGTGCGTCGAGAAAGGCCGTGCACTCGCTCGTCGTTCCGACGGACACGCGCAACCAACCCGGCAGGCCGACGTCACGCACGAGCACACCTTCGTCGAGCAAGCCGCGCCACACATCCGCTGCCTGGTCGAACCGACCGAACATCACGAAGTTCGCGTCGCTGTCGACGACGTCGAGCCCCCGCCGCCGCAGCTCGGTCACGAGCATGTCGCGGTCGCTGCGCAGCTGCGCGACCTGGGCGAGCGTCGCCGGAGCGTGCCGCAACGCGGCTTCGGCGGCGGCCTGGGTCAGTGCCGACAGGTGGTAGGGCAGCCGCACCAGCCGCAGCGCGTCGACGACCGCGGGGTCAGCAGCCAGGTAGCCAACCCGAGCACCGGCGAACGCGAACGCCTTCGACATCGTGCGCGTGACGACGAGCCGCGGGTGCTCGGCGAGCAGCGGCAGCACCGTCGGCTGGTGGGAGAACTCGGCGTAGGCCTCGTCGACGACCACCATGCCCGGTGCCACCTCGAGCACGGCTTCGACGACTGCGGGGTCTAGCGCGGTGCCGGTCGGGTTGTTGGGCGAGCAGAGGAACACGATGTCCGGCCTTGTCGCCACCACGTCGGCCCGCGCGCGATCGGGCTCAAGGCTGAAGTCGTCCGCGCGGTGGATCGACCGCCACGTCGTCGCGGTCGCGCGCGCGATGAGGTGGTGCATCGAGTACGACGGAACGAAGCCCAGCGCGCTGCGTCCCGGTCCACCGAACGCCATGAGCAACTGCTGGAGGATCTCGTTCGAGCCGTTCGCCGCCCACACCTGGTCGACATCGAGGCCGTGGCCGAGGTAGTCGGCGAGCGCCGTCCGCAACGCCGTCGCCTCGCGGTCCGGATAGCGGTTCAGCGACGCGGCCGCCTTGGCCACCGACGCCTGCACGTCGGCGACGAGCTCCGCGGGCGGTGGATAAGGGTTTTCGTTGGTGTTGAGCCGGATCGCGACGTCGAGCTGCGGTGCGCCGTACGGCGTCAGACCACGGAGGTCGTCACGCAACGGCAGATCGTCGAGGCGGGTCACGAGCCGACTCCGCCGTCATCGCGGAGGCGGGTGCGGACGGCTTCGACGTGCGCGGCGAGATCCTCGGCGCCACCGAGCGCGTCGACGTGCGGAGCGACGACCGCGAGAGCGTCGCGGTCGTAGTCGACGACGTGGATCGCCCGCAGGAACGACAGCGTCGACAGGCCGCCAGTGTGCCGCGCGGTCCCCCCGGTCGGCAGCACGTGGTTCGAGCCGGCGAGATAGTCGCCGAGCGACACCGGCGCATAAGGGCCGACGAAGATCGCACCTGCGTTGCGAACGCGAGCCGCGACCGACGCGGCATCCCGGGTGACGACCTCGAGGTGCTCGGCGGCCCATGCATCGGCGACGGTGACAGCCGCGTCCACGTCGTCGACGAGGACGACAGCCGACTGGCCGGACAAGGCCTTGTCGACGCGCGACGAGTGCCGGGTTGCCGCGACGCGATCGACCAGCGCAGCGTCAACCGCGTCCGCCAGCTCCACGGACGGCGTGACCAGCAGGCAGGCGGCGAGCTCGTCGTGCTCGGCCTGCGCGACGAGGTCCGCGGCGACGAACTGCGGGTCGGCCGAGTCGTCCGCGATGATCGCGATCTCGGTCGGTCCGGCCTCCGCGTCGATGCCGACGATGCCCCGGACCAGCCGCTTGGCAGCGGCGACATAGATGTTGCCGGGACCGGTCACGAGGTCGACCGGCGCGACGTCCTCGACGCCATAGGCGAACATCGCGATCGCCTGTGCGCCGCCCACGGCGTAGACCTCGTCCACCCCCAGCAGCGCGCACGCGGCGAGGACCGACGGGTTGGGCAACCCACCGAACTCCGCCTTCGGCGGCGACGCCACGGCGATCGACGGGACGCCCGCCGCCTGGGCCGGTACGACGTTCATCACGACGCTCGACGGATAGGCGACCAGGCCGCCCGGTACATAGAGCCCGACCCGCGAGACCGGCACCCAGCGCTCGGTCACCCGGCCACCCGCCACGACGTCGACGGTCACGTCGGACGGTCGCTGGGCCTCGTGCACGCGCCGCGCGCGGTCGACTGCCTCGACGAGCGCGGCCCGCACGGCTGGATCCAGCGCGGCCAGGGCATCGCGAAGCGCCTCGGGCGGGACCCGGACGTCCGCAACATCGACACCGTCGAAACGCCGCGTCAGCTCCCGGACGGCCGCGAGGCCGCCGTCGCGGACCTGCTCGCACACCGGCCGGACGGCGTCGACCGCGGTCTCGACGTCGAGCCGGGCCCGCGGCAGCACCGAACGCACCTCGCGCGGCGACACCGTGGTGCCGCGCAGGTCGATGCGGGTGAGCACGCGGTTCTCCATGAGGACGAGCGGATCGGGGCGGCCCCCCGCGGGACAAAGGGTAGTCAGTCGTCCCGGCCGGTCACCGCGATGACGACGGCGGCCACGAGCAGCGACGCCAACGGCCAGGCGACAAGGAGACCGGTGGCATGCAGCTGGAAGAACGGGTCGATCCCGGCGTTCCGGAACTGCTTCACCGTCACTCCGAAGTGGTGCAGCACATGGAGGGTCCGGTCGCGGTCGGCGAGGTAGCCGACGCGCGCGGCGACAAGCGAGCCCAGCATCCCGCCGATGCCCAGGCCGCCGATGGCTCCCGGCCCGCGGGCCCCCGCGAGCACGACGACCAACCCGCATAGCGCGCCGGTTACGAGGAGCACCGCGGCGAATCCCATGTCCGCGCCGAGCTCCGACTTGAACGCCGCGTCGGCGCCCACAGCCACCTTGGCGAGCGACAGCTTCGGCGCAACCGCGGACCACACGAGCCCCGCAGCCGACCCGACCAGCGTCACGAACACAGCCACCACGACGAGGATCACGATGTCCTCGGGCAAGCGCAGCGCCGGAGGCTGCACCGACGGCGGCGGTGTGTAACGGTTCGGGATCGTGACGTGCCAGTCCGGCAGCGTCGTCGACTCCGGGCTCACCGACCGATTCTGCCAGTCATCGCGCGATCACCGGTCGAGCGCGCGCCGGAACAGCCGCCCGGCGACGGCAAGTGCGACAACGCCGTACGCCGCGGTGACCAGCAGCCGCCAGGCGACCCCGCCGACGCTGCCCGTCCCGTGCAGGACCGCTGCCAACGCGTCGACCGCCAGCGTCCCGGGCGCGAGGTGCCGCAGCACGTCGAGACCGGCGGGGAACCGCGCGGCCGGGATAACGCCGAGGAACAGGATCGCCGTCATGGCCAGCTGCCCGGCAACGGTCGCCAGCTCCGGCCGGGGCATGGCCAGCCCGATCACCGCGCCGACTCCGCACAGCGCCAGGCCCGCTGCGACGCACACCGGCAGTACGACCCAGATGCCGCCCGCCGGAAGCCCCCACAGCAACACGCCGACGACCGCGGTGACGAGCGCCCCCGGCACGGTGAACGCGGCGTAAGCGCCCGCGACACCGAGCACGAACGCAGCCGGAGCGATCGGAAGTGCGCCGTAGTAGTCGAGCGCAGATGCCGCCTTCAGTGCGCCGATCCGCTGGGCGAGCAGGTTGAGCCCGACGAACGCGACGACCAGCACCGTGGCGCCGGCGACGACCGCGCTCGCGGTCGCACGCTGGTGCGGCGACACGACGCCGCGCATCAGCACCAGGATGCCGACCGACTGCACGGTCGCCACGAAGAGCAACGGCCCGCGCGCGACCCGTGCCCGCGCCAGCTGTCCGGCCAGCACCGCGCCGATCGCGGACGGCAACGACGGGCCGCGGGGCGGCGCGAGCGGCGCGGCACCCTCGACGTCACCGACGATCTCCGGTGCGGTCGGCGGCGTCGTCACTCGCGCTCCAGGTCGTCGGAACGCCCACCGAGCGCGAGATAGACGTCCTCCAGCGACGGGGTCGCGAGCGTGAAGTCGTCGAGTGCGCCGTAGGCCGGGCCGGTGAGCAGCCGGTCGAGCGCCGGCCGCGCCTCCGCATGCGGCAGTCGGACCTGCCAGCGCCTGCCCTCGACCCGGGCCCGGGACGCGAGCATCGCGACGGTCGCATCGTCGTACGGCGGGGGCTCGCGCCAGACGAGCTCGAGTCGCACGTCATCCGTCACGGCGGCCTTCAGCCGGCCCGGGGTGTCGCAGGCGATGACAATGCCGTCGTCGAGGATCGCCACGCGGTCGAGCACCTGCTCGGCCTCGACAACGTTGTGCGTCACCAGGACCACCGTGGTTCCGTCCCGCTCCCGGCGGCGCGCGATCGCCCCCCACACGCCGCGGCGGGCCGACGGGTCCAGACCGGTCGTCGGCTCGTCGAGGACTAGCACCGGTCGGTCGCCGGCCAACGCCGCCGCGACGCACGCGAGGCGGCGCTGCCCGCCGGACAGCCGCGCGAGCGGGCGCCGGCTGACGTCGCCGAGGTCGAGCTCGTCCACGAGCTCCGCAGCCACCCGCGTCGCCTCGCGCCGGGGCACGCCGCGCAGCCGGGCGGTCGTCTCGATGGCCGAGCTCACGCTGAGGTCGTCGAGGGCCGGCTCGGTCTGCGCGAGGTAGCCGACGAAGCGGGCCGACAGCCGGGGCCGGGCGACGACGTCATGGCCGAGCAGGCTGATGCTGCCCCGGTCCGGGCGGGCCAGGCCGACCAGCTGCCGGACCAGCGTGCTCTTGCCGGCACCGTTCGGACCGAGCAGGCCGACCACCTCGCCGCGACCGACGTCCAGGTCGATCGCGCGGTTCGCGACGACGGGCTCGCCGCCGCGGTTGCGGTAGGCCTTGTCGACACCGCGCACGCGGATCACGGCGCCAGTGGCAGTGTCCGCGGTCACTGCACCAGGGTGGCCCATTCCCGTCAGCCGCGGAGCAGCAGCGTCGTTCCGGCGAGCACGGCGCGCGGCCGCCGCCAGACGCCGGGATGCGCGAGCGGGTCGTCGTCGAGCAGCACGAGTCCAGCCCGCTGCCCGACGGTGATCGGCTCCGTCGCTGCTTGCAGAGCACCCGCCGGGCCGAGGCCGGTCGCGGCCAGGATCTCGAGCTCAGCCGCATCGACTCCTGGCCGGATGCCGCCGTTGCCGAGGTCCGTGCCATAGCGGATCACCGCCCCCGCGGCGAGCAACGCCGCCAGGTTGTCGCGCGCCGCGCCGCCTCGCTCCGCGAACGCCCGCACGGTCGACACGACTGCCGTGCCGTGGGCTCCGATCCGGTCGACGAGCTCGCCCGGCAACTGTTCGGTCGGCGCGTGGGCGAGCTCGTCCACGCCGGCGTCGAGCGCCCGCTCGACCATCTCGAGCGACAGCGCGTGACAGGTCACCCGCCGGCCCGCCGCATGTGCGGCGGCAACGACCGCTGCACACAGCTCAGGGCTCGGCACCGGCCCCCCGCGCGGTTCCAGTGCGAGCTTCACGACGTCGACCTGGCTCGCCAGCCCGCGCACCAGCGCGTCGGCCTGGTCCGGGGCGTCCACGAACGCTGCGAAGCCGGCACTCCCCCACGACAACGACGGGTAGCCGCCGGGGGCCGTCAGCAGCGGCCCGGCGACTTCGACCCGCAGGCCGCGCGATGCCCGCCACCGCGCGGCATCAGCGGGCGGAGCGCCGAGGTCGCGCACCGCGACGACAGCGCCGCGCAGGACGTCGTCCATCTCCGCGAACGCGAGGTGCACGTGCGAGTCGACGACTCCCGGTCCGAGCCACTCGCCCTCGACTTCGAGACAGCCGAACGGCACCGCGACGTCTGTGGCCGCGCCGACCGCCGCGACAAGCCCGGCCGTGTCGACGACCACGCGGCCGTCGTCGTACGTCGTGCCATCGCCGCACCACAACCGGCCGCGAAGTGCAGCACCCGCGCCGATGGTCTCCTCCCGCAACGACGTCCGCCGCAGCCGACGCACCAGCCCGCCCCACTCAGCCATTGCGGAGGGGCTTGGTGAGTACGACGAAGTGCAGGTCGTCGCGGCGCGGCTTGCCGAACCGCTCGTCGCCGTAAGGAAACGGCCGGGTCTCGCCGGTGCGCTGATAACCACGCCGCTCGTACCACGCGATCAGCTCCGCGCGTTGCGCGATGACGGTCATCTCCATCTCGTCCGCCGGCCAGCCGCGCGCGAGGTCCTCGGCAGCGGCGAGCAACCGGCCGCCGATGCGCTCCGCCTGCCGCGCGGGGTCAACCGCGAACATTCCGAAGTGCGCCCGCCGTTCCATCCGCTCGACTCGGCAGCAACCGACAAGCTCGCCATCCGCGGTCTCGGCGAGAAGGACACATCCGTCCGCGTCAGCCACCATCGCCGCGACCGCGTCGGCATCGGTGCGCTGCCCGTCGAGCAAGTCGGCTTCGGTCGTCCAGCCGCTACGGCTCACGTCCCCCCGGTACGCCGACTCGACGAGCGCGACCACGGCGTCGACATCGTCCGCCGTCGCGCGCCGGAAGGCGAGCGGGGTCAGGCGACCGCCCCGGATCCGAGCAGCGCCTTGAGGTCCGCCATCAACGCGCTGGAGCTGGTGACCCGGAAACGGTCGCCGAGCCGCAGCACCGTCATGCGCTCACCGGCCTGCACCTGCAGCCGCACCTCGGTCGTGCCGGGATGGGTGGCGAGCACCTCCTTCAACCGCTCGACGACGAGTGGTGTGCACCGCTGTGCCGGCAGGCTGATGAAGACGGGACCGCGCGGCGCCTCGCTGACGTCCGGCTGGGTGACGTCCATGGCGATCAGCCGCGGCACGTCCTCGCGCTTGTCGAGGCGGCCACGCACGAGCAGCACCGCGTCCTCGGCCAGGTGGATGCCGCAGAGCTGGTAGGCCGCCGGGAAGAACATGACCTCGATCGCACCTTCGAGGTCCTCGAGCGTCGCGACGGCCCAGGCGTTGCCGG
>JAFAQI010000209.1 GCA_019246495.1 Frankiales bacterium
CGACGAGCAAGGGCAAGGGTTTCGCCGGCGTCATGAAGCGGCACGGCTTCAAGGGGCTGGGCGCCGGTCACGGCGTCGAGCGCAAGCACCGTTCCCCCGGTTCGATCGGTGCGTGTGCCACGCCGTCGCGCGTGTTCAAGGGCGTGCGGATGGCCGGCCGGCACGGCGGGGTCAAGACCACGACGCTCAACCTCACCGTGCACGCGGTGGACGCCGAGAAGGGCGTGATCCTCATCAAGGGCGCCATCCCCGGCCCGACCGGCGGGCTGGTGCTGGTCCGCAGCGCCGCCAAGGCGCCGCTGACCCGGGGGAGCGCTGCCTGATGGCCACGGTCAACGTCCAGTCGCCGGCCGGCGACCTCGCGCGCAGCGTCGAGCTGCCCGACGCGATCTTCGACGTCCAGGTCAACGTGCCGCTCATCCACCAGGTCGTCGTCGCGCAGCTCGCGGCGGCTCGGCAGGGCACGCACGACACCAAGACGCGCGGCGAGGTCCGCGGTGGTGGCCGCAAGCCCTACCGCCAGAAGGGCACCGGTCGTGCGCGTCAGGGTTCGACCCGCGCGCCGCAGTTCACCGGCGGTGGCACGGTCCACGGGCCGACACCGCGCGACTACTCGCAGCGGACGCCCAAGAAGATGAAGGCGGCCGCCCTGCGCGGTGCCCTCTCCGACCGCGCGCGTGCCGGCCGAGTCCACGTCGTCACCGGTCTCGTCGACGGCGACACCCCGTCGACCAAGCTGGCCGGCGCTGCGCTTGCGCGCATCGTCTCCAGCCGGCACGTGCTCGCGGTTGTCGAGCGCGAGGACACGGTGACCTGGAAGAGCCTGCGCAACGTACCGAGCGTGCACATCATCGCGCCGGACCAGCTCAACACCTACGACGTGCTCGTGAGCGACGACGTCGTGTTCACCGAGGGCGCGCTCGCCACGTTCTTGAACCCGGGCGACTCCGATCGCGGCGCGAGCATCGGCGCGGCCGTCGAGACTCTCGCCGCCGAGCCGGCGGACCGGCCCGCGCCCGTCCGGCGTACCGCCAAGAAGGCAGCTCCCGCCGCCAAGAAGGCAGCACCCGCCGCCAAGGAGGCCGCAGTGTCCGACACCCCCGCGAACTCCGCTGACTCCGGCTCCGCTCCCGCGACCGCGGCTGGCGAGACCAAGCCCGCGGGCGAGGGTCTCTCCGACGAGGAGATGGCCAGCGAGGTCGCCGAGCAGACGAGCCCGGACCTGAAGGCCGAAGAGGCGTTCGAGAAGGCGGCCGGCAAGGACACCGAGGAGCCGGCCGAGACCGCGCTCGCCGACGAGACCCCTGACGCGCCCAGCGGTGATTCGGCATGATTCCCGACCCGCGTGACGTGCTGCTCGCTCCGGTGATCTCGGAGAAGAGCTACGGCCTGATCGACGAGGGGAAATACACGTTCCTCGTCCGGCCCGACGCCAACAAGACCCAGATCAAGATCGCCGTCGAGCAGGTGTTCAACGTCAAGGTGACGAGCGTCAACACGGTCAACCGGCCGGGCAAGCGCAAGCGCACCCGGATCGGGTTCGGCCGCCGCAACAGCACCAAGCGAGCGATCGTCAGCCTCGCCAGCGGCGACCGGATCGATCTGTTCGGAGGGACGGTCTAGATGGGGATCCGCAAGTACAAGCCGACGACGCCCGGGCGCCGTGGCGCCAGCGTCGCCGACTTCGTCGAGATCACCCGGAGCGAGCCGGAGAAGTCCCTCGTCCGCCCGCTGCACAGCAAGGGCGGCCGCAACGTGCACGGCCGGGTCACCGCACGCCACCAGGGTGGCGGGCACAAGCGGGCCTACCGCGTCATCGACTTCCGTCGGTCGGACAAGGACGGCGTGCCGGCCAAGGTCGCGCACATCGAGTACGACCCCAACCGCACCGCGCGCATCGCGCTGCTGCACTACGCCGACGGCGACAAGCGCTACATCATCTGTCCCGCGCGGCTCCAGCAGGGTGACCGGATCGAGTCCGGGCCGTCCGCCGACATCAAGCCGGGCAACAACCTGCCGCTGCGCAACATCCCGGTCGGCACGGTCATCCACGCCATCGAGCTGCGGCCGGGCGGCGGCGCGAAGATCGCGCGTTCGGCAGGGTCGAGCGTCCAGCTCGTCGCCAAGGACGCGGGCATGGCGCAGCTGCGGATGCCGTCCGGCGAAATCCGCAACGTCGACATGCGCTGCCGCGCGACGGTCGGCGAGGTCGGCAACGCCGAGCAGTCCAACATCAACTGGGGCAAGGCCGGCCGCATGCGCTGGAAGGGCAAGCGCCCGACCGTCCGTGGTGTCGCCATGAACCCGATCGACCACCCGCACGGCGGTGGCGAGGGCAAGACCTCCGGCGGCCGCCACCCGGTCAGCCCGTGGGGCCAGCCGGAAGGCCGCACCCGTCGCGCCCACAAGGAGAGCGACCGCCTCATCGTCCGCCGCCGCAAGGCCACGAAGCGGCGCTAGGAGCTAGAGAGTCATGCCACGCAGCCTGAAAAAGGGTCCGTTCGTCGACGACCACCTGATGAAGAAGGTCGACGCACAGAACGACAAGGGCACCAAGAACGTCATCAAGACGTGGTCACGCCGCTCGATGATCGTGCCGGCGATGCTCGGCCA
>JAFAQI010000094.1 GCA_019246495.1 Frankiales bacterium
CCATCGGGACCGAGCCCGCGAGTTCGATCGCCAGCGCCTTGGCCGGGTTGACGAATGACTCGCGATCCGGACGGCACGCTTCGGCGATCTGCTCGAGCCGGCCGGCCGCGTCCTCGAGGTGTGCGTTGCCCGGACCGAGGTCGAGCAGGCCGAAGGCCTGCGCCACGAGCAGCACCGGCGTGGCAAGAGCCCACATGGACGACCGAGGTGACAGCTGCATGGTGGCCGGGAGGTTGAGGCCCCGCACCTGGCGGCTCAGCTCGGCGAGCGGTGAGTCGTCCGCGGCGACGACGATCAGCCGGCAGCCACGGCGGACGGCCTCTTCCGCGGTGGACAACGTCTCGCGGGTGCGTCCCGAACACGACACGGCCACCACCGCATCGGCGGCGCCGACCCAACCCGGCAGTCCGGTGCCACGATGGGTGAGCACGGGCACCGGCGATGCCGCCGCCGCGATCGAGCCGACGACGTCTCCGGCGATGCCGGAGCCGCCCATGCCGGTGACGACGAGGGCCCGCGGGCGGCCGTCCTCGCGCAGCCGCTCGACGCCCGCATCGGCGCTGGCGGTGATCGCCTGACGAATCTGCGCCGCGCTGGTGGCAACGGCGCGCAGCATCTGCTGCGCATCGAGTGCGGTGATTGCCTCGACGTCGTCGAGCCGCTCGTCGATGAGTCCGTGACTCACGAGCTGCTCTGGTCCCCAGCCGGCTTACGTGCCTCGTCGATCAGCAGGACGGGGATGTCGTCGCGGACGGGATAGGCGTAACCGCAGCCGGTGCAGACGAGCTCGCTCGCTTCCTCGTCGACCCGCAGGTCGGCACGACAGTTCGGGCAGGCGAGGATCTCGAGCAGCGCAGGATCGAGGTTCACAGGACCGGAGCCTAGTAGCGGTCAGCCGCGCACCACGCGCAGCACGTCGTCGCGCAGCCGCTGCATCGTCGCCTCGTCGGGCCCTTCGACGTTGAGCCGCAGCAACGGTTCGGTGTTGGACGGCCGCAGGTTGAACCACGACCCGTCGTCGAGGTCGACGGTCAACCCGTCGAGGTGGTCGATGTGCGCGTCGGACCGTGACGCGAACTCGGTCTCGACCGCAGTCATGCGCGCGGTCTGGTCGTCGACCTCGGAGTTGATCTCCCCGGAGGCGGCGTAGCGGGAGAACTCGGCGAGCAGCTCGGACAGCGGCCGGTCCTGCCCGCCCAACGCGGCCAGGGTGTGCAGCGCCGCGAGCATGCCGGAGTCGGCGCGCCAGAAGTCGCGGAAGTAGAAGTGACCGGAGTGCTCGCCGCCGAACACAGCCCCGGTCTCGGCCATCGTCGCCTTGATGAAGGAGTGACCCACCCGCGTCCGCACGGCGCGGCCACCGTGCTCGGCGACGATCTCGGGGACAGCGTGCGACGTGATGAGGTTGTGAATGACCGCCGCACCCGGCTCCTTGTCGAGCTCGCGGACGGCAATCAGTGCGGTGAGCACCGACGGCGAGACGACGTCGCCCTTCTCGTCGACGACGAAGCAGCGGTCGGCGTCCCCGTCGAAGGCGAGCCCGACGTCGGCACCGACCTCGAGCACCTTCGCCTGGAGGTCGCGGAGGTTCTCGGGCTCGATCGGGTTGGCCTCGTGGTTGGGAAAGTTGCCGTCGAGCTCGAAGAACAGCGAGGTGAGGTCGACCGGCAACCCGTCGAAGACGACCGGCACCGTCAGCCCGCCCATCCCGTTCCCGGCGTCGACCACGACCGACAGCCGGCGGATCGACTCGATGCCGGGAACCAGCTTGATGAGGTACGCCGCATAGTCCGGCAGCAGGTCCTGTCGGGTGATCGTGCCGGTTGCGCCGTCGTACGCCGGAACGCCCTCTTCGACGAGACGCCGGATGTCGGCGAGACCGCTGTCCTGACCGATCGGCGAGGCATGGTCGCGGCACAGCTTGATGCCGTTGTAACGCGCCGGGTTGTGGCTCGCGGTGAACATCGCACCCGGGATGCCGAGCGTCCCACTCGCGAAATAGAGCAGGTCGGTCGAGCCGAGCCCCGCCTCCACGACGTCCGCACCTTGCGCGGTGGCGCCGGCGGCGAACGCGGCCGCCAGGCCGGGCGAGGACTCACGCATGTCGTGCGCGGTCACGATGCGGTCGGCACCAAGGAACCGCACGAACGCCGCGCCGAACTCGTGGGCGAGGGACTCGTCGAGCTCGTCGGGGACGACCCCGCGGATGTCGTAGGCCTTGACGATGCGGGCGAGGTCGGTCACCCGACCGAGGCTAGCCGCGTGCGGTCAGGAAACCTTGTGCTTGGTCGCCCGCGCGATGACGTCGGTGAACTCGAGCGCCTCGCCCTCGTGCGACCAGAGCCGGTGCTCACACTCGTGGCAGGACGAGAACTGCACCGGAGTGCCGTCGGTCAGCGTCATCGCGAGCGCCGTCACGCGGTTGCTGCCGCACTCGGGGCAGACGCCGGACGGATGGGTGCCGGCCTGCGTCAGCGAGGCGGGGCCGGACGGGCGCTGGGTCGGAACGAGGGCCATGAGGTTCTCCCGGGTGGGCGGCGGGAACGAGACACAGCACTCTCGACCGATTTCCGGATCTCCTTGAGAACCGGGAGGATCCGGACAAGTCGCCCGGATGGGGGCGCGGGGGCGGCGAAACCACCC
>JAFAQI010000109.1 GCA_019246495.1 Frankiales bacterium
GATCGTGATGACCACCGGGTCGAACACGTCGAACCGGCGGGTCACGAACGTCTGCAACGCCGTAACCATCTCGCAGGCAGCAGGGATCGGGTCCTTGGCCCGGTGCGGCGAGGAGCCGTGGCCGCCCGCTCCACGCACCGTCACCCACAGCACGTCGGCGGCAGACATGATCGGCCCCGGCCGCGTCGCGAACAGCCCGCGCGGCAGCATGCCCGACGTGACGTGCAAGGCGAGCGCCGCGTCCACCCGGCGTCCGGCTGCCTCCAGCACGCCTTCGGTGACCATGTGCGCGGCGCCGTTGTAGCCCTCCTCGCCGGGCTGGAACATGAGCACGACGTCGCCGGACAGCTCCTCCCGCCGCGCCGCGAGGACGTGCGCCGCGCCGACCAGCATCGCCGTGTGCAGGTCGTGTCCGCAGGCGTGCATCGACTCGCCGGTCGCAGCGAAGTCGACGCCGCTGCGCTCGTTGACCGGCAGAGCGTCCATGTCACCGCGCAACAGCACCGCGCGGTCCGACGTCGCCCCGCGCAGGACAGCGGTCACCGACGACAGTGACCCGCCGGTCGACACCTCGAGCGGCAAGCCGTCGAGAGCGGCGAGCACGCGTTCCTGCGTCCGCGGCAGGTCGAGCCCGATCTCGGGTTCGCGATGCAGGTCCCGCCGGAGACGCACCAGGTCGTCCTGCATCTGCCGCGCGTCGTCGAGCACCGTCACGCCCGCGATCATCGCACCACCGGAGAAGATGGCCGCATGCGTTACGTCGTGCTCGGTGCGGGCGCCGTCGGAGGGACGGTCGGCGGCCGGTTGGCGGATGCCGGTCACGACGTCGTGCTCGTCGCGCGGGGCGAACACGCGCGGACGATGCGGGAGCACGGGTTGCGGCTTGCGATGCCCGATCGCACGGTCGTCGTGCGCTGCCCCGTCGTCGACGACGTAGGGCAGCTGTCGCTGACCGACTCCGACGTCCTGCTGCTGGCGACGAAGACCCAGGACACACCAGACCTTCTCGACCGGCTGCGCGCGCACGACGGGTTGCCGTTGTTCTGCCTCCAGAACGGTGTGGCCAACGAGCGGATGGCCCTACGCCGCTTCGAGCGCGTCTACGGCGTGGTCGTGATGCTTCCCGCAGTGCTCCTTGAGCCCGGACGTATCGACGCGCAAGGGGCTCCGTTCAGCGGACTGCTCGACCTGGGGCTGGCGGCCGGCGGTGTCGACGACGTCGCCACATCGGTCGCCGCCGACCTCGACACGTCCGGGTTCGTGTCCCGCGCGGTGCCGGACGTCATGCGCTGGAAGTACGCCAAGCTGCTGCGCAACGTCGGCAACGCGGTCGAAGCATTGTGCGGGCACGACATCGACGACGATGGCATGCGCATCGTCGCCGACATCGATCGCCGCGCCCGCGACGAGGCTGAAGCCGTCTTCGCCGCCGCCGGCATCGCCTGGGCGAGTGACGCGGAATGGGTCGAACGGCGCGGGGAGCAGGTGCAGCACGCCCCGGTCGAAGGACGTTCGCGGGTCGGCGGCTCGTCGTGGCAGAGCCTCGCGCGCGGCGCGGGCAGCATCGAGGCCGACTATCTCAACGGCGAAGTCGTGCTCCTCGGTCGGCTGCACGGCGTCGCCACACCGGTCAACGCGACGCTGCAGCGTCTCGCGCACCGCGCGGCGCAGAACCACACCCCGCCGGGTCAGCTGACTCCGGCGGACCTGGCCGCATGCCTGCCGTCACAACCGTGATCGACTGCGGCCATGGCTGACACCACGACCGACCGAGTTCCGACGCGCCAGCTCGGCCGGTCCGGGCTCACCGTGTCGATGCAAGGCCTCGGCTGCATGGGCATGTCGCAGTCCTACGGCCCCGCGGATCGCGACGAGTCGATCGCGACGATCCATCGCGCGATCGAGCTCGGCGTGTTCTTCCTCGACACCGCGGACATCTACGGCGTCGGCCACAACGAGGAGCTCGTCGGTCAGGCGTTGCGCGGCCGCCGCGACGACGTCGTGCTCGCAACGAAGTTCTCGATCCGTCGCGAGAACGGCGAGCAGCGGATCGACGGGAGCCCGGACTACGTCCGCTCGGCCTGCGACGCCTCGCTCCGCCGGCTCGGGGTCGACCACATCGACCTCTACTACCAGCATCGCGTCGACCCGACCGTGCCGATCGAGGAGACAGTCGGGGCGATGGCCGAGCTCGTCGCCGCCGAAAAGGTGAAGCACCTCGGCCTGTCGGAGGCGAGCAGCGCGACCATCGAGCGCGCGGTCGCCGTCCATCCCATCGCTGCGCTGCAAAGCGAATGGTCGCTGTGGACCCGCGACCTCGAGTCCGCCGCCGCCGGTGAGTCGGTGCTCGAGACGGCCCGGCGGCACGGGATCGGCATCGTGCCGTTCAGCCCGCTCGGCCGCGGCTTCTTCACCGGCGCCATCACGTCGCCGGACGACTTCGGGCCGGACGACTTCCGGCGGGGCAACCCGCGCTTCCAGGGCGACAACTTCACCGCCAACCTTCGGCTGGTCGACGCCGTGCGCGAGCTCGCGTCGGAGAAGGGCTGTACGCCGGGCCAGCTCGCGCTCGCCTGGGTGATGGCGCAAGGCGAGGACGTCGTACCGATCCCCGGCACCAAGCGCCGGTCCTATCTGGAGGAGAACGCGGGCGCGTGCTTCGTCGAGCTGACCACCGACGACCTCCGCCGGCTCGGCGAGATCGCGCCGCCAGACGTCGCCGCCGGCGGCCGCTACCCGTTCGCGCACAGCTACGGCGACAGCCCTGCACTGTCCTAGCCGCGTCGTAGCCTGACAGCGTGCCTCCCGCTGCGGTCGCCTGGCAACCGTCACTGTTCGACGGCGGACCGCTCGCGCTCGACCTCGATTACACCGGCTTGCGGCGCATCGTGCTCGACGAGCGGTCGTGGGTCGACTACTGCCCGGGCTGGCTGTCCGGCTCCGACATCGTCTTCGACGAGCTCGCCGGCGAGGCCCGCTGGCAGCAGCGCACCCGCTGGATGTATGACCGCGAGGTGCCGGAGCCGCGGCTGACCGCGGGCTGGTCGACGGACGCGGCCGACGACGCCGTGCCACCGATGCTGCGGTCGATGGCGGAGGCGCTGTCCACCCGCTATCCGGTGCAGTTCGACCGCATCTGGGTGAACCTCTATCGCGACGGCACCGACAGCGTCGCCTGGCACGGCGACCGCAACCGGCTGGTCATGACCCGCCCGCTCGTCGCCACCGTGTCGCTCGGCGCGCGGCGCCGGTTCCTGCTGCGGCCGCGGGGGACGACGCGCGCGGTGCACCGGCTCGAACCCGGGCATGGCGACCTCGTCGTGATGGGCGGCGAGTGCCAGGCCGAGTGGGAACACACGGTGCCCAAGACGAAGCAGCCCGTCGGCGCGCGGATGTCCGTGACGATCCGGCACTCCGCGCCCGCGCCCGGTGAGCGATGGCTACGCGAGCCGGGCAGCCGGGAGCCCGGTCACGCCTGGTAGACGAGGCTCAGGGAACCCGCTTCGCCAGCCACTCGAAGTTCTCGTAGAGCCGCGGCTCGCCCGCTTCGCGCCGAAGGGCCTTGCAGATCTTCTCGGCGGACGCCCACGCGCCGGCGACCCAGTAGAGGTCGTGGACGAGCGCCTCGTTGAGGATGCCCTGCCGCACGAAGGTGGCGGTCGTCTCGTTGGAGCCGAGGAACGCCATCACCTGGCCCCAGCCGTCGCTTCCGATGGGGTGCTTCTTGCGCAGCTGCGACATGGTGGGCGGCGACTCGAACTGGCGGAGGATGCCGAACCCGGCGTTCGCGCCGTTGGCCGCATCGACGGCTTGGTGCTGAAGGATCAGCTGAGCGTCGTTGACGGTCGGCGGCGTACGCACGATCTGGATCTCGTCGGTCGAGATTTCCGGCATGGCGGTCGTCGTCATGTGCCCCCCTCGGTGCAAGCGACTAACCGTCTGCCTACTCCTGCACCGCTCGGCGCACAAGCGATTCGGTCGATCTCGTAACCTTCGGCCCCGTGACCCAGAACGAGCCGGAGAGCTATCCGCAGCACCGATTCACGCTGCCGCCCGACGCCACCGACCTGTTGCTGGTCCGGCACGGCGAGTCCGCTCCGGCGCGGCTGGACCGACCCGCCCCGCGGGTCGACGGACACAGCGACCCTGAGCTCTCGCCGGAGGGCCGGGAGCAGGCGGAGCGGCTCGCCGACCGGCTGGTGCACGAGGAGATCGACGCGATCTACGTCACCACGCTGCGCCGCACCGCCGAGACCGCGGCGCCGCTGGCGAGCCGGCTCGGGCTGGAGCCACGCGTCGAGCCCGACCTGCGCGAGGTGTTCCTCGGCGAGTGGGAAGGCGTCGCCTTCCGCAAGTACGTCACCGAGCGGCACCCCACCGCCGTACAGATGTTCCTCGAGCAGCGCTGGGACGTGATCCCGGGCGCGGAGACCAATGACGCCTTCCGCACCCGGGTGAAGTCCGGTCTCGACCGCATCGTCGCCGCGCATCGCGGCCAGCGCGTCGTCGTCGTCGTACACGGTGGCGTCATCGGTCAGGCCCTTGCGCTCGTCACCGGCGCGGGAACCTTCGACTTCCTCGGTGCGGACAACGCGTCGATCTCGCAGATCGTCGCAATGCCGGACCCCTGGGTCGTACGCCGCTTCAACGACACCGCGCACCTTCACCCACGGCTGTCGCTCGTCGCCACGCCGCTGACCTGAAACCTGCGCCGATAGGGACCGGTTCGTCCTCTGGTTGTGCCGCCACCGCAGTGCCAGCATCGCAGGCGGTGGCGCCGCACGCCCCGTGCCGCGCACCGATCAGGCAGTAGGGGTGGTCGCATGGCAACAGCTCAGATCGCACACCTGGAAACGGACGGCGAGACCCGCGCGTTCAAAGCCCACGGCAAAGCCGTCCTCGGCAGTGCCGGAGGCGCCACGTTCATGAAGGGCACCTTCGAGCCGGGGTGGCGCTGGTCCGCCGACGTCGCACCGCTCGCCGGCAGCACGTCGTGCCAGGTCCGGCACCTGGGCTACGTCATCTCCGGGCGCATGCACGTGCAGCTCGACGACGGCAGCGAGGCGGAGATCTCCGCCGGTGACGTGTTCGACCTGCCCAGCGGCCACGACGCGTGGGTTGTCGGCGACGAGCCGTGCGTGATGGTCGACATCTCGCCGGAGGTCACCCGATATGCGACCGGCGGGGCGCCGAGCCCGCAGGCGGAGGACCGGCACATCGCGTTGGTCCGCAAGGGATACGAGGCCTTCAACAACGGTGACATGGACACGCTCGCCGGCCTTTTCTCGCAGGACATCGTTCAACATGTCCCCGGCACGTCGGTCCTCGCAGGCGCCCACAAGGGCATCGACGGTGTACTCACTCACTACGGGCACATCGCGGAGCTGACCGACGGCAACTTCCGCGCCGACCTCATCGAGGCGCACTCGGACGGCGCCGGGCACGTGACCGCGGTGCACCAGCTCACCGGCACCCGCAACGGCGTGACCCGGGTGAGCCGCGGCTCGCTGCTCTTCACGTTCGTCGGCTCCAAGGTCACGGACATCCTCGAGCTGAGCGGTGACATCGCGGGGGACGACGCGTTCTTCGCCTGATCGCGCGGTAGCGTCGCGCCCGTGACGGATGTGTCGTTTCCGGTCGCGGGCGGGACGCTCCCGGGTTACCTCGCGCTTCCCGACGGCGCCGGCCCGTGGCCGGGAGTCGTTGTCGTGCACGAGGTCTTCGGCCTGACCGACGACATCCGCAAGCAGGCAGACCGGTTCGCCGCGCAGGGCTATCTCGCGCTCGCCCCCGACCTGTTCGGATGGGGTTCGACGCCACGCTGCCTTGTGTCCGCGATGCGCACGTTGTTCCGCGGCACCGGTCGCGCGCTCGACGACATCCAGGCCGCCCGCGCGTTCCTGACCGATCGCTCGGACTGCACGGGCCGGGTCGGCATCATCGGGTTCTGCATGGGCGGCGGGTTGGCCATCCTCGTCTCGCCGCAAGGCTTCGCCGCAGCGGCTCCGAACTACGGCGACGTGCCCAAGGACGCAGAGCGTCGACTGCACGACGCCTGCCCGATGGTGGCGTCGTACGGCGGAAAGGACCGCCGGCTTCGTGGCAGCGCCGAGCGGCTCGACCTTGCGCTGACCGCGCT
>JAFAQI010000310.1 GCA_019246495.1 Frankiales bacterium
CTGCATGCCCGGCCGGACTTCTGGAACGAGGCGCGCTCACTGCTCAACTGGGGCTTCCGTGCGCACGACCTCGTGCGGCCGATCGGCACGCTGGTGGGTCCGGTCACGGCGGCACCGGCCGCCGCGCCGGCGGCGTCGTCCGGGCACACCGGGGAGACGGCGGTCCTGCTCACGTCGCATCACGGCGGCACGCTCGCGGTGTGGCAGCTCGCGCTCCTCGCCGGGTCGGCGGCGGTCGCCGTCACCGTCACCGCGCGGCGGCAACGCCGACGCAGCAGCGGCCGCTTGTCCCTTCCACCGCTCTGAACTCGCGCCGGCTAAGCGAACTCGGTGTCGACGTTCTCTTCCGGTTGATAGCGCTCGCGCTCGGCGTACGCCTCGTAGGCACGGAAGTCGGCTTCGGTCGCCGGCGGATCAGTGAGCGCGCGCGGCCACAGCCGGTACTGCCGCACGACGTTGATCTCAGCGGCAAGTAGCACCACCTGCGCCTGCAGGTAGAACCACGACATCAGTACGACGACACCGGCGACGTCCTTGCCGTACGTCTTGCTCGCCCCGGAGAGCTTGTGGTTGATGAACGCAGTCGCCGCGATCTGCAGCGCCTGTAAAGCGATCGCCGCGATGACCGCGCCGGGAAGGGCGTCGCGCCACCCGACGTCGCGGACGGTCAGCCAGCGGAAGAGCAGCAGGAACAGTCCGGCATTCAGCGCCACGGCAATGGCGATGCCGAGGATGCGCAGGCCGATTCCAACGTTCAGCCCGCCGATCGAGTGGACATTGGCAACCGCACTCGACAGCGCAGTCGTGATGATCAGGCCGAGACCGCCGACGACGACGAGACCGAGTGCGCGCAGCGTCGACTTGAGGAAGTTCGGCCGGTCGGTGTGCGCGACGAGGTAGACGGTGTTGAACGCCGTCTGCGCGGTCTTGGCAACTCCGAGACCGCTCCACACCGAGATCGCGAGCCCGACGACCAGCGCGACGATGCTGCCCGCCTGCGCGTGCTTCGTCTGGAGGTGGACCAGCGGGAGGTTCTTCAGCGCGGAGTTCGTCACCTCCTGCTGCAGGTGCGGGTTGCCGTGCAGCAGGAAGCCGAGCACCGTCGACATGGCGAGCAGCAACGGGAAGACGGAGAAGAGCGCGTAGTAGGCAATCAGGGCGGCGAGGTTGCCGGCCTGGTCCTCGCCGAACTTCTTGATGACGGCGAACGGGAACGCAAGCCACTGGTGCCGACGCTGGAGCATGTCGACCCGACGGAGAAGCGCGCCCATGACCGTTGCCTACCCGCGCCGGGCTTTCACCATCCACCGTCGCTCTCGACGTGGGCGGGCGCCGGGCCAGGAAGCCCACCCCCACCGAAGACGAAGTCCCGCTGCGGCCGCCAGACCTCGTCCGGGCCCTGCTCGAAGAGTGTGAACCCACGCACCTCGAACGCCGCCTCGTAGTCGGCCAGCTCGACGAACGCGCGGTCGAGGGCGTCGGCGGGCAAGTCGTGGGCAACCGTGACGTGCGGGTGGTAGGGGAACCGGAGCTCGCGGTGCAGCGGCCCGGTGCGCACCTTTGCCTGGAGCCGCTCGCAGTCCGCGATGCCCTGCACCAGTGGCACGAAGACGACGGGCGACACCGGCAGGAAGGTCGCCGAGCCGCGCAGCCGGATCGTGAAGGCGGTCTCCTCGGCCGCCACTTGGCGAAGCAGCTCCTCGATGTCCTCGAGCGTCGCCGACGGGACTTCGGTCGGCGGCAGCAGGGTGACGTGCGGCACGATCCGGTGCGCGTTCGGGTCGCCGAGGCGGTCGCGCCAACCCTGCAGCTCGCGGTTGAACGGTTCCGGCAGGCCGATCGCAACCCCGATGCTGCGCGGCCCGGTCATGCGGGCGGCAGGAATCCGACGGCGTCGTAGGCGCGGCGCAGGGTCTCGGTGGCCACGACCCCGGCCCGGGCCGCACCGGCCGCGAGCACCTCGTCGAGCACCGTCTCGTCCGCCAGCCACTTCTCCGTGCGCTCGCGAAACGGCGTCGCGAAGCTGACCAACGCGGCGGCGACATCGGTCTTGAGCGCGCCGTAGCCCTTGCCGACGTAGTCCGTCTCGAGGTCCGGGATCGGTCGCTCGGTGAGCACGGACAGGATCGTCAGCAGGTTGGACACCCCGGGCTTGTTCTCCCGGTCGAAGCGGATCTCGGTCTCGGTGTCAGTGACCGCCCGCTTCACCTTCTTCTCGAGTACGTCGGGCTCTTCGAGCAGCCAGATGCACCCGGGGCCGCCGATGCTCTTGGACATCTGCTTGTCGACCTG
>JAFAQI010000452.1 GCA_019246495.1 Frankiales bacterium
TGATCATGGACAGCCTGCGCTACTGGGTCAACGACATGCACGTCGACGGCTTCCGCTTCGACCTCGCCTCGACGCTGGCCCGGCAGTTCCACGAGGTCGACCGGCTGTCCGCGTTCTTCGACCTCGTGCAGCAGGACCCGGTCGTCAGCCAGGTGAAGCTGATCGCCGAGCCCTGGGACGTCGGCGAGGGCGGCTACAACGTCGGCGGGTTCCCGCCGCTGTGGTCGGAGTGGAACGGCAAATACCGCGACACCGTGCGCGACTTCTGGCGCGGTGAGTCCGCAACGCTTGCCGAGTTCGCGTCACGGCTCACCGGCTCGTCCGACCTCTATGCGGAGACCGGGCGCCGTCCGTTCGCCTCGGTCAACTTCGTCACCGCGCACGATGGCTTCACGCTGCACGACCTCGTCTCCTACAACGAGAAGCACAACGAGGCCAACGGCGAGGACAACAATGACGGCGAGAGCCACAACCGGTCATGGAACTGCGGCGTCGAGGGCGAGACGGACGACGTAGAGGTTGTCGCACTACGCGAGCAGCAGAAGCGCAACTTCCTCACGACGCTGTTGCTGTCGCAGGGCGTGCCGATGCTCCTGCACGGTGACGAGCTCGGCCGCACGCAGAACGGCAACAACAACGTCTATGCGCAGGACAACCCGCTCTCGTGGATCGACTGGGAACGCGCCCGCGACTTCGACTTCCTGACGGCCTTCGCGGCACGGCTGTCGCAGATCCGCCGCGAGCATCCGGTCTTCCGGCGCCGGCGGTTCTTCCGCGGCCGGCCGGTGCACGGCACGGAGCTCGAGGACATCGGCTGGTTCACCCCCAGCGGCGAGCCCATGTCCGACGAGGACTGGGACTCCGGCTTCGCCAAGTCGGTCAGCGTCTTCCTCAACGGGCACGGCATCCGCGAGCCGGATGCCCGCGGAGAGCGCGTGACGGACGACTCGTTCTTCCTGCTGTTCAACGCGCACCACGAGCCGATCGAGTTCGTCCTGCCGCCCCTCAACGCGGAGCGCTGGCACGTGATCCTCGACACCGCGGCGCCGATGCTCGTCGAGGTCGACACGCGGGCGCTCAAGACCGATGAGTCCCTCAATGTCGAGCCGCGGTCGATCGTCATCCTCCAGCAAGTGCTCTGACGTGCCGCCGACTGCGACCTATCGACTGCAGCTGCATCGCGACTTCGGGTTCGCCGACGCCGCTGCCGTCGTTCCCTATCTCGCCGACCTCGGCGTCTCGCACGTCTACTGCTCCCCCGTGCTCGAAGCGGCACCCGGCTCGATGCACGGCTACGACGTCGTCGACCACGACCGGCTGTCGCTGGAGCTGGGCGGCACAGCGGGTTGGCGGCAGCTGACCGACGCCTGCCGGGCCGCCGGCCTCGGCATCGTCATCGACATCGTGCCGAACCACATGGCGGTGCCCACGCCGGAGGACCTCAACGTCGCGCTGTGGGACGTGCTGCGTGCCGGCTCGGCGTCGCGCTTCGCCGGCTGGTTCGACATCGACTGGGCAGCCGGCGGCGGGCGCATCCTGCTGCCGGTGCTGGGCAAACCGGTCGACGAATGCATCGCCGCCGGCGAGCTGTCCGTTGACGGCGCCGAGATCCGCTACGCCGACCACCGCTTCCCCATCGCGCCGGAGAGCGAGGACCTCGCCGGCGACATCAGCGAGCTGCTGGCCCACCAGCACTACGAGCTCGCCTTCTGGCGGCGCGCTGCGACGGAGCTCAACTACCGGCGGTTCTTCGACGTCACGACGCTGATCGGCGTACGCGTCGAGGATCCCGACGTCTTCGACGCCACCCACCGGGTTCCGCTCGCACTCGTCGCGGCCGGCGACGTCGACGGGCTGCGCATCGACCATCCCGACGGCCTCGCCGATCCTTCCGGCTACCTCGACCGGCTCGCCAAGGCCAGTGGTGGCACTTGGACGGTCGTCGAGAAGATCCTCGAGCCGGGCGAACGACTGCCCCGCGACTGGCGCTGCGACGGCACGACCGGCTACGACACGATCACAGCGATCAGCCAGCTGTTCGTCGACCCGGCCGGCGCCAAGCCGCTCACCGACATCTACGCCGACCTGACCGGCGAGCCCACGTCGTACGCCGAGGTCGTCAGCACCGCGAAACGGCAGGTGCTGGAGACGCTGTTTGCGGCCGAGGTCGATCGACTGGTCCGTGACTTCACCGCAAGCGGCTCGACGCTGACCTCTCCGCCGGCCGTTCGCGACGCGGTCGTCGAACTGCTCGTCGCGTTCGAGGTCTACCGCGCCTATGCCGGCGACCCGGCGTCCGAGCAACGACTGCTGACCGCCGCGGAGCATGCGACGACCGCCCGCCAGGACCTCGCCGGCGACATCCGCGACATCACTGACGTCCTGCGTGGCGAGGACCCGGCGACTGCTGCGTTTCGCACCCGCTTCGCGCAGACGACGGGGCCGGTGATGGCCAAGGGCGTCGAGGACACCGCCTTCTACCGCTATCTGCGACTCGTCGCGCTCAACGAGGTCGGCGGCGACCCCGGCACGTTCGGTTCGCCGATCGAGGCGTGGCACGAGCACTGCCGCCGCATCACCGACGACTTCCCCACGACGATGACGACACTGTCGACGCACGACACCAAACGCTCCGAGGACGTGCGCGCCCGGCTGTTCGTGCTCGCGGAGATCCCTGCCGAGTGGGCGGCAGCGGTTCGTCGTTGGCGCGACGGCGCGGCGCAGCACGGCACCATCGACCGGCCGACCGACTACCTGTTGTGGCAGACGCTGGTCGGAGCGTGGCCGCTGCCGACCCAGCGGCTGCAGGACTACCTCGAGAAGGCGACACACGAGGCGAAGCTGCGGACATCGTGGACCGACCCCGACCAGTCCTACGACGCAGAACTGCGTTCCTACGTCGAACGGCTGCTGTCGGACGACGCGCTGCTAGGCGATGTCGGCGAGTTCGTCGAGCAGCATCTGCGCATTCCCGGTGAGGCGAACGCGCTGTCGCAGAAGCTCGTGCAGCTCGCGATGCCGGGCGTGCCCGACGTCTACCAGGGCCAGGAGCTGCCAGACCTTTCACTGGTCGACCCGGACAACCGTCGTCCGGTCGACTTCGCACAACGCCGCGACGCACTTGCAGCGATCGACTCCGGCGTGGCGACTGTCGAGCCGAAGTTGCGGGTGACCACCGCTGCGCTCCGGCTTCGCCGGTCCCGGCCGGCGTTGCTGCGTGACGGCGACTATGCGCCGGTCGCGGTGACTGGGGCTGCGGCCGAGCACGCGATCGCCTTCCGCCGCGTCGACATCGGCGGCGGAAGCGGCGACGACGTGATCGTCGTCGCGACCCGGCTACCGGTTGGCTTGCAGCGTCGCGGCGGTTGGCAGGACACCGAGCTCGACGCCGCGAGCCTCGGCACCGACATCGCGGCGTACCGCGACGTGCTGACCGGCCGCCCCGGCGTCGCGCCGCTCGGCGAGCTGCTCGCCGACCTGCCCGTCGCATTGCTCGTGCGCGACGAGGGGTAGAGGCCTCCCGTGACGACGTTCCGGCTCTGGGCGCCTGCGGCCGAGCACGTCGAGGTGGCGGCACTCGGTGACCGCCACGAGATGCTGCTCGGCTCCGACGGCTGGTGGGAGGCCGTCGTGCCGCGGTCGGGCCACGGGACCGACTACGCGTTCCACCTCGACGGCGGGCCACCGCTGCCCGACCCGCGGTCGCTGTGGCAGCCCTACGGAGTGCACGAGGCGTCGCGGGTGTATGACCACGACGTCTTCGAGTGGCACGACCAGGCCTGGCGCGGCGTGCCGCTGCCCGGAAGTGTCCTCTACGAGCTGCATGTCGGAACGTTCACCACCGAGGGAACTTTCGAGGCGGCGATCGAACGACTCGACCATCTCGTCGAGCTCGGCATCGACGTCATCGAGCTGCTGCCGGTCGCGTCGTTCGACGGTGACCGCGGGTGGGGCTACGACGGCGTCGACCTCTACGCGGCGCACGAGCCCTACGGCGGACCCGACGGACTCAAGCGACTCGTCGATGCCTGTCACGTGCGCGGGCTCGGCGTCGTACTCGACGTCGTCTACAACCACCTCGGTCCGAGCGGCAACTACCTCGCCAGCTTCGGTCCCTACTTCACCGAGACGCACTCCACGCCGTGGGGTGCGGCCATCAACCTCGACGCCCCCGGCTCGGACGAGGTCCGCAGCTGGATCATTGACAACGCCCGCTCATGGCTGCGCGACTTCCACATCGACGGCCTTCGACTCGATGCCGTCCACGCGCTCGTCGACACCCGCGCGATGCATCTGCTGGAAGAGCTCGCGGTGGAGGTCGAGGTGTTGGCGGCGCACGTGGGCCGGCCGTTGTTCCTCGTCGCCGAGTCCGACCTGAACGACCCGCGCTTGGTGCGGGCGCGCGAGGCCGGTGGCTACGGTCTCGACGCGCAGTGGGCGGACGACGTGCACCACGCGTTGCACGCGATGCTGACCGGCGAGCGGCAGGGTTACTACGTCGACTTCGGTTCACTTGCAACAGCGGCCGAGGCGCTGGAGCGGGTGTTCGTTCACGCCGGCACGGTCTCGACGTTCCGCGGGCGGCACCATGGTCGGCCGATGGAGCCGTCCGTGACGCCGGGATGGCGGTTCGTCACCTACCTGCAGAACCATGACCAGGTCGGCAATCGTGCGAACGGCGACCGCCCGGCCGCCACGTTGCCGCCGGCAGCGTTGAAGATCGGCGCCGCGCTGCTGCTCTGCTCGCCGCTCACGCCGATGCTGTTCATGGGCGAGGAGTGGGGCGCGACGACCCCGTGGATGTTCTTCACGTCGTTCGCTGACCCGGATCTCGCGAACGCCGTGCGCGACGGCCGGCGGGCCGAGTTCGCCGAACACGGCTGGTCGGCCGACGACGTACCGGATCCGCAGGATCCTGCGACGTTCGAGCGGTCGCGGCTCGACTGGGCGGAGGCCGACAAGGATCCGCACCGCGACGTGCTCGACTGGCACCGGCAGCTGATCGCGCTCCGCCGCTCGCGGGCCGAGCTGACCGACGGCCGTCTCGACCGGGTGAGCTGTAGCTACGACGACGCGGCCCGCTGGCTGGTCCTCGACCGCGACGGTCTCGCCGTGGTCTGCAACCTCGCCGACGAGCGGCAGGCGGTGCCGGTCAACGGTGCTCCGACCGGGGTGCTGCTGAGCTCCGCCACCGGCTTCATGTTCGGTCCGGGGACCGTCGAACTCGACGGTTGGTCGGTCGCAATCGTGACGATCGCCGCACGTCCGGACGAACCCCCCTTGAGACGCCTGTAACCGTTCCGTTATCTTGGACCGGCCCGGACGCATGTCCGGGACGGCATGGCGGAAGCGCCGAGTCCTGTCACCACCGTGCCGACAGTCCAACCCCCATGACAGGAGCGGGGGACCCACCGGGAGCGCACCTGCTCCCTGGGGTGAAGCCAACAACCGTTGGCCGGGCCAACCCTTCGGCCCGAACCCGTCAGCTCACCTCGCAGGCGCTGCGAAGGGAAGCGTCAGCATGCGCGAAGAGCGCTATGTGGGGAAGCACCGTGCCCCGACCCAGACAGCCCGCATCGTCGCCAGATCGACGGCCGGGGCCACCGCATTCGCCCTCCCACTGGTCGGCATGACCGCTGCACACGCGGCGACCGGAGAGCAGTGGGACAACGTCGCGCACTGTGAGTCCGGCGGCAACTGGCACATCAACACCGGCAACGGCTTCTACGGCGGACTGCAGTTCACGCAGTCGACGTGGAACAGCTACGGCGGCCAGCACTTCGCGCCACGCGCGGACCTCGCCACCCGCGAGCAGCAGATCGTCATCGCCAACCGGGTCCTGCACGGGCAGGGCTGGGGCGCGTGGCCCGTGTGCTCGCACTACGCCGGCCCGGCGCACACCGAGTCCTGGGCCGCGGCGCCCGTGCACGAGTCGTCGCACGCCACGCAGTCGACGCACCGCGGGTCGGCTCGCCTGGTGCAGTCGCCGACGCGGCACCACCGCGCGGCGACCCGCGCGATGTACGTCGTACGCGCCGGCGACAGCCTGTCGTCGATCGCGGCGAAGCATCACGTGAAGGGCGGCTGGCGCCGGCTCTACCGGCACAACCGCACGCTCATCGGGAGCAACCCTGACGTCATCCGCGTCGGGATGCACCTGCACATCCCCGCCTGAGCAGACGTCTGCGCGTCGAGGGGCTGGCTAGTCTCGGTCCGTGCCCCTCGACGTCAGCGTTGTGGTGCCGGTCTACAACACCGGCGTGCACATCGAGCCGTGCATCGAGTCGCTGCTCGCACAGTCGCTGCCGCGTTCCCGGCACGAGCTGATCTTCGTCGACGACGGCTCGACCGACGGGACCGGCGAACGTCTCGACCGGCTGGCTGCCGAGCAGAACCACGTGCGCGTCATCCATCACGACCAGCCAAGTGGTTGGGCGGGCAAGCCGCGCAACAGCGGCATCGACGCGGCGCGTGGCGAGTATGTGCAGTTCCTCGACGACGACGACACGCTTGCGCCGAAAGCGCTCGAGCAGCAGATCGAGTTCGCTCGCCACAACCGGTCTGACATCGTCATCGGAAAGATGGTCGGCGTACGCCGCGGAGCGCCGTCAACGATCTATTCGCGCGACCAAGAGCGGGCGACCTTCGAGACGGCGCCGTTCTGGACGAGCTTCAGCGTGCACAAGATGTTCCGCAAGGCATTCCTCGACGAGCACGCGATCCGCTTCCCGGAGGAAGCCGGCCGGCGGCTCGAGGACCAGTACTTCATGTTGCGCGCCTACTTCGCCGCGGACGTCGTCTCCATCCTCGGCAGCCGGGTCTGCTACTACCACCACCGGCGGCCCGACCAGGGCAACCTGACCGCGGTCATCATCGACCCGCCGTCCTACTACGGCTATCTGCGCGAGAGCCTTGACCTGATCGACCAGCAGGCGCTCCCCGCCGATGTGCGCGAACGAATCCTGCACCGGCTCTACGAGCACGAGATGTTCCGCCGGCTGACCGAGCCGCGGGTGCTGAAGCTGCCGGAGTTCCACGTCGAGGATCTCGTGCGTGAAGTCGGCAAGCTCCTCGACGAGCGCTTTCCGCGGGAGTTCGACGAGCAGTTCGCACCGATCGTGCGCGCGCGTGCGGCGGCGGTGCGCCGCGGTGACTCGGCGGCGATTCTCGGGCTCGGTGCGACGACTGTCGGTGTTTCTCTGGACGCGCAGCTGCAGTCGTTCGGCGGTGACAGCCGCCCATACGTCGCGCGGCTCACGGCCGAGCTCCGGCACGAGGACGATGCACCGGTCACGGTGCGCCGGGCGGCCGAGGGGTGGGCGATCGACCCTCGACTCGTGCCCGAGCAGTGGGCCGTTCCGCTGCGCGACGACGAGCCGCTCGACGTCGGTGTCAGCTTCGCCTTGCGCAACCGCAAGACGTGGGTTGAGTGGTATCCGGAGTCGTCCGTCGACGTCCGGCTCGTCCCGGTGGACGACGAGGCCGGCAGCCAGCGCATCGTCCTCGACATCACCGTGCCGATCGATCCGCGCGCGGTGGGTGGCGGCCGGCCGTTGACCCGCGGCAGCTGGGACCTGTGGCTCAAGGCGCGGGTGCTCGGGTTGCGGCGTACGGTCCGGGTCCGGGTCGCGCCGGTGGACCTGTCCGCTGTCGGCACCAACACGATCAGTGGCGGCCGGCTGCTCGTGGA
>JAFAQI010000465.1 GCA_019246495.1 Frankiales bacterium
GCCGTGATCCTCGTGACCGCGGCGTTCGTCGGACTCAGCCGACGGAGCCCGAGCACCCGCACTGCCGAGCTCGCACACTTCGCCCGGCTCGCCGCGGTCGTGGGCGGGGCGATTGCGCTGCTGCAGACGGCTGTTGAGGTCTACGCCTATCGCCAGGAGGCTCGGGCCTTCGACGGCGCTCAGGTGCCGAACGTGGTGTCAGCGTTCTGGGCGACGAATGCGCTCGACCGGGTCAGCGCGGCGATGTTCGCCGCTTGGACGATCGCGCTGCTCGGCGCCGCACCCGTCCTGCTCGGTGCGCTTCAGCTGCGCAGCCGCACCTTCGGGCGACTCGGTTACGCCGCGATCGCCGGCGGAGCCGTGTGCGCCTTCGTGGGTGTCGCGTCGCTGATGACGGACGACCAGTCGACGTACGACATCCCGTTCGCCATCGGATCGGTCCTCGTAACAGTCTGGCTGCTCGGCACCGGCATCTCGATCTGGCGCCACCCCGAGGACGCGTGCATCGACATCACCGAGGACTCCAGCCTCGGCGCCAAGCAGCAGGTCGCAGCCGGCTGACCAGCGGAATCTCGGTCGGTCAGGCAGGAACTCCGGGGGATTCGGCGAAGCAGAGGCCAGCGCTTCGCCCAGCAAATTCATCCTTCGGGGGTCCTTGGTGTCTCGTCGTCTTGTCGCGCGCCTCAGCACGGTCAGCGCCGGCCTGCTCGCCGTCGTACTTGTCGCACCCGCGGCGCTCGCGTGCCCGCCGATCCTGCCCGGCGCCCGCGACTCCCAGAAGGTGTACGGCGAGCGCATCTCGCATCTGGGCGCCACAACACCGGCGGCCTTGCTCGGCACGGCTCAGCTGACCGCGGCACGGCCAGGCACTCGGCCGCACGTCATCAGCTTCCGCGGAAGGCTCACTCGCAACCCGGACAGCAACGGCGCGGCTGCGATGACGACGCCCGCGGACGCATGCGCGCGGCCGAGCTGCGTCGAGCTGCGGCTGCGCGTCCCCAAGGGCAAGCGGCAGACCCTGTACGCACGCGTCGCGTGGCCGTCGGTCACCCAGTACGTGCATCTGTGGGGCATCGACCCGAAGGGTCGCGTTGTCGGTCGCTCGGACGTCGCCGGGAGCTACGACAAGCGGGTCGGCAACAACGACGTCGCGCCGCTTGCGGAGTTCACCGTGCCGCACCCGCGCGCCGGCCTGTGGCGAGTCCAGGTGCGCGCGGTGTTCGGCGTCAAGATCCCGGTGCGCGGCTCGGTGTCGCTCGTGAAGGCTCCGGCGCTGCGGCTGCCGCAGCTCAACGTCCTTCAGCTTGCCGACCGTTACCTGACCCAGGACGTGACCTACAACGTCGTGTTCGTCAACCGGCGCTGGTCCAAGGCGGAGATCGCCGCCTTCCGCGCGGCGATGCCGACGCAGTACCGCTCCGGCGTACTGGAGAAGGAGTTCGACGACGGCTGCTCCAACAGCGCCGACGACGCACCGAGTCAGGCCGTGAGCGGTTCCGCGGGCACCCTCGCCAACTGGGGGACGTCGTACTACTGCGGCACGAACGGATCGGGCAAGGTGCCCTACTTCGAGCCGCTGCGTTACCGCATCCACTACCGGTTCCTCGCGGCTGACAAGACGTGGACGCGAGACCTGTTCGCCACCATGCGCAAGCACACGAAGCTCAACCAACCGTTCTCGCTCACCGGCGCGGTCGGAAACCGTCGCCAGACACAGGGTCAGTACCTCTCGCAGTACGACGCCGAGGACGGCAACGCCGCTCGCGGTCCGGCGCACGTCGTGAGCGACCCCACCAAGGGCGACAAGATCGACGCGTTCGCGGTGGAGGACTGGATCTTCAAACACCGGTACGACGCGAAGTACCGGCACTCGTTCCGCAACGCCGAGGGCAAGGGCGCGACGTCTGGCGCGTTCATCTCGCCGGACCCGCACGCCTACTTCGACCCCTTCTACACGGCCACCGGCAAGCGCAACCTGGACCGCATGCCGCAGGGTGCGGCGACGTCCTACACGTTCTTCGCGATGGACACCTACGACGGGCCGCTGGCGACCAAGTACTTCCGCCCGAACGCCTATCACTTCTTCGACGTCAGCCGGCACATGGTCGACCCCGACCTGAAGGAGCAGTCGGGCCCGGACTTCATGCGCGCGTGGGGCGGTCGCTACCGCTTCTTCCTGCACGACCTGGGCGCCGGCCCGAACGGCTATGAGAGCGCCGACACGGCACTCACCCAGAACTACGGCGGCTCCGCGAGCGCGCCGTATGGTGACCCGCCGATCTGGGACTACAACACGCGCCCGGAGTGGCAGGGCAAGCTCGCGCCCAACACCGCCCGAGACGCGCGGATCTGGTTGTTCTCGCGGTTCCTCGGCGGCTACCTCTACCGGCCAGTGCCCGCGGATGTCTACGCGATCGCCGACACGAACTGGCAGGACTGCTACTCCAACCCGCAGTGCTCGGCCGAAGGGGTCAGCTACACCGACCTGCGCAAGATCTACCACGAGGCTTACGTCAAGAAGAACCTCGGCGCGGCCTTGCCGGGCGCGACCTTCATCAGCTTCGCCCACCGCAAGGGTTTCGTCGCCTACCGCCATCTCGGCTGTGCGGCGAACCGCGCTGTCGCCGCGCCGGACTCGTCCGCCCAGGACGGCGGCGACTCGTCGAAGGTGCACCCGGTGCTCGTCCCGGACCCGGAGTGCGTCGGCAAGAAGCCGGACGCCCTGCAGCAGCTGCTCGAGATCGCCAAGGCTCGCGGCGACGAGATCGCGGGTGGGGTCAACGACGCGGCCGCGAACCCGTCGGTCGTGCGGGCCTACGTCGAGGCGCACCGCAAGCAGCTCGCTCCCGAACCGGCCGGCCAGTTC
>JAFAQI010000463.1 GCA_019246495.1 Frankiales bacterium
CAGATCCTGCTCGTGCAGGGCAAGGTGTCGTCGATGACCGACCTGCTCCCGCTGCTCGAGAAGGTCGTGCAGGCGAGCAAGCCGCTGCTGATCGTGGCGGAGGACGTCGAGGGCGAGGCGCTGTCGACGCTGGTCGTCAACAAGATCCGCGGCACGTTCACGGCCGTCGCCGTGAAGGCGCCCGGGTTCGGTGACCGTCGCAAGGCGATGCTGCAGGACATGGCGATTCTCACCGGTGGCCAGGTCATCGCGGAGGAGGTCGGGCTGTCGCTGTCGACCGTCGGTCTCGAGGTGCTCGGCCGCGCTCGCCGGGTGACCGTCAGCAAGGACACCACGACGATCGTCGACGGTGGCGGCGAGACCAGCGCCATCGAGGACCGCATCCGCCAGATCCGCGCCGAGATCGAGTCGACCGACTCGGACTGGGACCGCGAGAAGCTGCAGGAGCGGCTGGCCAAGCTCTCCGGCGGTGTCGGGGTCATCCGCGTCGGTGCGGCGACCGAGGTCGAGCTCAAGGAGAAGAAGCACCGGCTCGAGGACGCCATCTCGGCGACCCGTGCCGCCATCGAGGAGGGCATCGTCTCCGGCGGTGGCGCAGCGTTGATCGCGGCGCTGCCCGCGCTCGACGGCGACTGCGGCCTTTCCGGCGACGAGGCGACGGGCGTCAACATCGTCCGCACCGCGCTCGTGGAGCCGTTGCGCTGGATCGCGCAGAACGCGGGCCTCGAGGGCTACGTCGTCGTGAGCAAGGTGCGTGACCTCCCGGTCGGCCAGGGTCTGAACGCGGCGACAGGGGAGTACGGCGACCTCATCAAGGCCGGCGTCATCGACCCGGTGAAGGTGACGCGGTCGGCGGTGCGCAATGCGGCCTCGATCGCCGGCATGCTGCTGACGACCGAAACGGTCGTCGCGGACAAACCAGCAGAACCCGAACCGGAAGCCGGCCACGGCCACGGCCACAGCCACGGTGGTCACGGCCACTCGCACTGACCGTCACAAGTAACTAGTCATTCAGAAGGACCCGGCGAGTGATCTCGCCGGGTCCTTCTGTCGTTTTTCATTGCAATTAAAGGGGATTTGCGCTTCAAAGTTTTTCAAGAAGTTGGGCTCAAGGCGTTACAGCACTAGTCCGAATGGGTTAACTAGATATGGCCAGCCCAGCCCATTCGGAGAGTGCGATGAAGCGCCGCCCAGCCGTCATCGTCAGTGCGATCACCGTTTTCCTCGGTGTGATCCTCGGAGCCCTCGCCCCCGCCGCGAGTGCCGGCAGCTACACGCCGTCGGCGTACGCGTCACGGCTCCTGACCCTGGTGAACCAGGCGCGCGCCAACGCCGGCCTGCCGGCGCTGCAGCTCGCCTCCGGTACGACGACGGTCGCGGCGTCGTGGACGCAGCAGCTCGCGTCCGCGCAGTCGCTGTCGCACAACCCCGGTTTGCAGCACGCGCTCGAGACCCACGGCAGCCGCAACTGGCGCAGCTACGGCGAGAACGTCGGCCAGGGCGCCATCGGTTACCCCGACGCGCTGTTCCACGCCTACATGCAGTCACCCGAGCACCGCGCCAACATCCTTGACTCGACGTACCGCTTCGTCGGCGTGGCCGTCGTCTTCACCGGTCACAAGGCGTGGAACACCTTCGACTTCGTCGACTCCTACGGCTCCGCGTCGACGCACCACCGCACGACGACCCACGTGACCGTGCACCACTCCGCGCCCGTCGTGCACCACCACACCGCGCCGGTCGCGCACCACACGGTCGTCGTCCACCACGCCGCGCCGGCCGTCCACCACGCCGCGCCCGTCAAGCACCACAAGCACGTCCGTCCGGCCGCGACCCGCAAGCACCACGCCACCGCCCGCCGGCACCCGGTCGCCCACGTCAAGGCGCTCGTCGCCCACTCGCCGGCTCCGGTCGCGCCGGTGCAGGTCGTTTCGCACGTCGCCGCGATGACGAGCACCGCGACCCCCGGCTCGCCCCGCAGCCTCGCGATCGGCGTCGCCGCCGCGCTGGTCCTACTCGCCGGCGCCGGCTTCGGCACCGCGACCCGTCGCCGTACCGCCGTTCTCGCGCACTGAGCTCCGCGCAAGTCCCGGCCGATCGGCGTGGTTGGCGGGCTGGCCGGCACTAGTCTGCGCCCCACCGGAACGAGTCCGTCCGGCTGAGGAGGCAGCGTGGAGGGCGACCTCGCGTCGCTGCTCGCCGCGGGCGAGCGGGCGGTCTTCCACGGACCGCCGGCGGCTGCGGTCGCCGACCTCGAACGCGCGGTCGTGCTCGCCCAGCGCGAGGGCAAGCGGGCGGAGGTCACCGCCGCGGCCTGGCTGCTCGGGGTGGCGCTGTCCGCGGCCGGACGGTACGGCGGGGGCCTGCGCGTGCTGGCGCCGCTCGTCGAAGCAGGCAGCGCCGCCGACGCGGCCGCGGAGACGAGGTTGTTCGCCGCGCTTGCCGCCGCCACCGCCGCGAGCGTCCACCGGGGACTCGGCCGGCACGAGGCCGCGGCCGAGCTCGACACGCGCGGACTCGGTCTCGCCGAGGGCATGAGCGAGGCCGTCTTCGACTGCACGCTCGGTCTCGCCACCGATGCCGTCGGCCTCGGTGACCTCGACACCGCCCGGCGGCGGCTGGGCGAGGCGGAGGAGCTCGTCGCCGCGCATGACCAGGAGTGGTGGCGGCAGCGGGTGCGCTACGACTGGGCCCGCGCCGAAGTCGCTCTGCTCGCCGACGAGCCGGCCGAGGCGGTCGCCGCGTCCTCGGCGAGCGTCGAGCGGGCCGAGCAGGCTCGGGCACCCCGCCACGTCGCGAAAGGGCTGTTGTTCCAAGGTGTCGCGGAGCTCCAGAACGGCTCACCGGACGCGCCCGGCACGCTGCGCCGGGCCGCCACGCTCGCCGAGGGCCTGGCCGCGCTACCCGTGACCTGGCAAGCGCGGGCGCTGCTCGGCGCGCTGCTCGCCGGCACCGCGCCGGAGGAGTCGTCGCGATCGCTGGCAGCCGCGCGCTCCGCCGTCCTCACGATCGCCGGCGACCTGCCGGCGGAGCTCCGCGAGGAGTGGCTCGACCGGCCCAACGTGAGCGCGCTCCTCGAAGGCTGACGGGCTAACCGCCGCGCCACAGTCACCCCACTTGCGGGTGCGGATTCCCTGGT
>JAFAQI010000105.1 GCA_019246495.1 Frankiales bacterium
GCACCGCCGTAGGCGTCCGCTGCGGCGGCGTAGACAGCGGACAGCATCGCCATGGGACCGCAGGAGTAGACGACGTCGGCGCCGACGCGCTCGATGACCGCGGGCAGGACGTCGGAGACGCGACCCTTCTCGCCGAACGAACCGTCGTCGGTGGTGAACGCGACGCTTGCCGCCATCCGCTTCGCGTCGAGCGCGCCGAACAACCGGTCGGCCGTCGCGGCGCCGAGCACGAAGTCGACGCGGCACCCGCGCTTGCGCAGGGTCTCCGCCAGCATGAACAGCGGCGCAGCGCCGTAGCCGCCACCTACGAGCACGCAGTTGGCGGGCTCCTTCGGCAGCGCGAACGGCCGGCCGAGCGGGCCGACGACATCGATCGGGTCGTGCGGTCGCCGGCTGGCGAGCCACGCCGAACCCTTGCCGTGCACCGAGAAGACGAACTCGACGGTGCCGCCGTACACGCCGCGCGACGCGACCCGGTGGATCGAGAACGCGCGACGCAGCAACATCGAGCCGTCGTCGCCACCGACCGCGAGAGCGACGAACTGGCCAGGTTTGGTCTGCTCGGCGATGCCGGTCGCAACGACGGTCATCGCGAGGTAGGCGCCGATCTGCTTGACCGACAGGACCTCGCCGCGCACCTGAACCGGCGCCATCAGCCGGCTCCACTGTTTGTGTCCGACGGTGAGAGGGTCGGGACCCGCTGAGCGTCGGACACATCGCGGGCGGCCTGGATCACGCGGTGGTGTTCCTGCAACGGTGCGACACCGACCTCTCCGCCGCGCAGCGCCTCGATGCCCTGGACGGCAGCGGCGAGTGCCTGCACGGTCGTGAGGCACGGTACGCCGCGAAGCACCGCGGCGGTCCGGATCTCGTAGCCGTCGAGTCGCGGGCCGGAGTTGCCGAACGGTGTGTTGACGATGAGGTCGACCTCGCCCGACGAGATGCGGTCGACGATCGTCGGCTCGCCTTCGGGGCCGCGACCTTCGGAGTGCTTGCGGACAGACGTCGCGGGGACGCCGTTGCGCCGCAGCACCTCCGCCGTCCCGTCGGTCGCGAGGACCTCGAAGCCCAGGTCTGACAACCGCTTCACCGGAAAGACCATGTGCCGCTTGTCGCGGTTGGCGACCGACACGAAGACCCGACCCTTCGTCGGCAGCCCGCCGTACGCCGCCTCCTGCGACTTGGCGAACGCCGTTCCGAACCCGGCGTCGACGCCCATCACCTCGCCGGTGGACTTCATCTCCGGACCGAGCACCGTGTCCACGCCGCTGAACCGGCCGAACGGCAGCACCGCTTCCTTGACGCAGATCGCCGCGTCGAACGGCAGCTGCGCGCCGTCCCCCTGCGGCAGCAGACCCTCGTCGCGAAGCTCGCTGATCGTCGCGCCGAGCAGGACGCGGGCGGCCGCCTTGGCCAACGGCACCGCCGTCGCCTTGGACACGAACGGCACGGTACGGCTCGCGCGCGGGTTGGCCTCGAGGACATAGAGCACGTCGCCGGCGAGAGCGAACTGCACGTTGAGCAGGCCGCGCACGCCGACGCCGTTCGCGATCGCCTCGGTGGCGCTGCGGATGCGCGCGATGTCCTTGCGCCCCAGCGTGATCGGCGGCAGCACGCACGCGCTGTCGCCGGAGTGGATGCCGGCCTCCTCGATGTGTTCCATGACACCGCCGAGGAAGAGCTCCACGCCGTCATAGAGCGCATCGACGTCGATCTCGATCGCATCGTCGAGGAACCGGTCGACGAGCACCGGATGCTCCGGGCTCACTTCTGTCGCGCGGTCGATGTAGCCGGCGAGGGTTTCGTCGTCGTACACGATCTCCATACCGCGGCCACCGAGAACGTACGACGGCCGGACCAGCACCGGATAGCCGATCTCATGCGCGATGGCCTGCGCTTCCGCAAAGGAGCGCGCGGTGCCGTGCTTCGGCGCGAGCAGACCGGCGTCGGCGAGCACGCGACCGAACGCGCCGCGCTCCTCGGCGAGGTGGATCGCCTCAGGTGACGTGCCCACGATCGGCACGCCGGCATCCTTCAACCGTTGCGCGAGACCAAGCGGCGTCTGCCCACCGAGCTGCACGACGACACCGGCGACCGAACCGCCGCCGGCGGCCGCGGACCGTTGCTCCGCGTGCACGACCTCGAGCACGTCCTCGAACGTGAGCGGCTCGAAGTAGAGCCGGTCCGAGGTGTCGTAGTCCGTCGACACCGTCTCCGGGTTGCAGTTGACCATCACGGTCTCGAACCCGGCGGCGCGCAACGCATAGGACGCGTGCACGCACGAGTAGTCGAACTCGACGCCTTGCCCGATGCGGTTGGGTCCGCTGCCGAGGATCAGCACCTTCGTGCGGTTGCTCGGCTCGACCTCGTCCTCTTCGTCGTACGACGAGTAGTGGTAGGGCGTCGCGGCCGCGAACTCCGCCGCACACGTGTCGACCGTCTTGAACACCGGGCGGACGTCGAGCGCATGCCGCAACCGGCGGACGTCGTCCTCGCTCAGGTCACCGCGGAGCGCGGCGATCTGCAGGTCAGAGAAGCCGTAGCGCTTCGCGCGCCGGAGCGCGCTCGCATCGAGCTGGTCGGCGCCGCGCAGCTCGTCGGCGATCTCGGTGAGCAGGAGCATCTGGTCGAGGAACCACGGCTCGATGCCCGTCGCCGCGTTGACGTCGTCGACGCTCGCGCCGGCGCGCAACGCCTGCAGCACGGCTTGCAGCCGGCGGTCGTGCGGTCGCGACGCCCGCTCGAGCAGCTCCGACACCGGCTCGGGTGCCGCGGCGAAGTCGAGCTCGGCGCCCTTGGCCTCGAGCGAGCGGACGGCCTTCTGGAGCGCCTCGGGGAAGTTGCGGCCGAGTGCCATGACCTCGCCGACGCTCTTCATGTGCGTCGTAAGCGTCGTGTCGGCGCCGGGGAACTTCTCGAACGCGAACCGCGGAATCTTGACGACGACGTAGTCCAGGCTCGGCTCGAACGACGCCGGCGTCTCGCGGGTGATGTCGTTGCGGATCTCGTCGAGGGTGTAGCCGATCGCGAGCTTGGCCGCGATCTTCGCGATCGGGAAGCCGGTCGCCTTCGACGCGAGCGCGCTGGAGCGGGAGACGCGCGGGTTCATCTCGATGACGACCTGGCGTCCGGTCGCGGGGTCGACTGCGAACTGGATGTTGGAGCCGCCGGTCTCGACACCGACTGCGCGGATGACGTCGAATGCGGTGTCCCGCATGACCTGGTACTCACGGTCGGTGAGAGTCATCGCCGGCGCGACGGTGATGCTGTCGCCGGTGTGCACACCCATCGGGTCGAAGTTCTCGATCGAGCAGACGACGACGCAGTTGTCTTTCGCGTCGCGCATGACCTCGAGCTCGAACTCCTTCCAGCCCAGCACGCTCTCCTCGACCAGCACCTCGTGCACGGGGCTCGCGGCGAGACCCGCGGCCACCATGCGACGCAGCTCGTTCTCGTCGTGTGCAAAGCCGGACCCGGCGCCGCCGAGGGTGTAGGACGGCCGCAGGACCACTGGGTAGCCGAGCTCCGCCGCCGTGCTCACCGCGTCGTCGACGGTTCGCACGAGCCGGGACCGCGCGTAGTCGGCACCGATGTCCTTGCAGATCCGCTTGAACCGCTCCCGGTCCTCGCCGGCGCGGATCGCATCGATCGACGCGCCGATCAGCTCGACGCCGTGCCGCTCGAGCGCGCCACGTTCGTGCAGCGCGACCGCGGCGTTGAGGGCGGTCTGCCCGCCGAGCGTCGCGAGCAGCGCATCGGGGCGCTCCTTCCCGATGATCCGCTCGATGAACTCCGGGGTGATCGGCTCGACGTAGGTGGCGTCGGCGAACTCGGGGTCGGTCATGATCGTCGCCGGGTTGGAGTTGACCAGTGCGACGCGCAGCCCTTCCTCGCGCAGCACGCGACAGGCCTGCGTGCCGGAATAGTCGAACTCGCAGGCCTGGCCGATGACGATCGGGCCGGAGCCGATGACCAGAACGCTGCGGATGTCGTCGCGCCTGGGCACTAGTGCCCCTTTCTGTTTCGAGACTGCACTAGCGGTTGCTCCCCACGGCGAGTGCGAGCAGGACAACTCCGGCGATGGTCACGGCGGCCGCGATGACCGCGGCTACAGCCGCGCCGGGCGCCAAGCCGCCGCGGACGACGCCCAGGTTGGGGTCCTCGGGGTGATGTCCGGCCGGATGGTGGTGCGCGACCGCCTCCACCGCCTCGGCGGTGGACCCTTCGTCATAGGCGTCGGACGTCACCGGTGCGACTCCATCAGGTCGGCGAACGTCTCGAACAGCCCGGTGGCGTCGTGCGGTCCCGGCGCGGCCTCGGGGTGGTACTGCACGGAGAAGGCCGGGATGTCGAGGCACCGCAGCCCTTCGACGACGCCGTCGTTGAGGTCGACGTGGCTGACCTCGACCCGCCCGTACGGCGTCTCCGCGGCGCGGTCGAGGGGCGCATCGACGGCGAAGCCGTGGTTGTGGCTCGTCACCTCGACCCGGCCGGTCCGCCGGTCCTGCACCGGCTGGTTGACGCCGCGATGGCCGAACTTGAGCTTGTAGGTGCCGAACCCCAGCGCGCGGCCGAGCACCTGGTTGCCGAAACAGATGCCGAACACCGGTCGTCGCGCGTCGAGCACGCCGCGCACCGCGGCGACGGCGTAGTCGGCTGTCGCCGGGTCACCCGGCCCGTTGGAGAAGAAGACACCGTCGGGTGACACCGCGAGAAGATCCGCGGCGCTCGCTGTCGCCGGCAGCACGTGCACCTCACATCCGCGCTGCGCGAGGTAGCGCGGCGTCGATGCCTTGATGCCGAGGTCCATCGCTGCCACGACGAAACGCTTCTCGCCGATCGCCGGCACGACGTAGGGCTCGGGCACCGTGACCTCGCGCGCGAGGTCCGCACCCTCCATTCCCGGCGAGGCATGCACCCGCGCCAGCAACGCCTCGGGGTCGCGTTCGACCGTCGAGATCCCGACTCGCATCGCACCGCGTTCTCGCAGATGCCGGGTCAGCGCGCGCGTGTCGACGCCGCTGATGCCCACGATCCCCTGCTCGTCGAGCTCGCGGTCGAGCGAACGCCGCGACCGCCAGTTGCTCGGTCGGCGCGCGGGGTCGCGGACGACGTAGCCGGAGACCCAGATGCGGCTGGACTCGTCGTCCTCGTCGTTCCACCCCGTGTTGCCGATCTGGGGGGCGGTGGCGACGACGATCTGGCGATCGTAGGAGGGGTCGGTGAGGGTCTCCTGGTAGCCGGTCATGCCGGTGGAGAACACGGCCTCGCCGAAGGTCTCCCCCACGGCCCCGTAGGCGCGGCCGCGGAAGATCCGGCCGTCCTCCAGGACGAGTACGGCGGGAGCCTTGCCGGTTCCCCTTGTGGAGGTCGTCATCGTTCGGCGCCTTCCGTGCTGTTGGTTTTGATCATGGAGTTGATGGCGTCGACCCACTCGGTGTGCTCGGCCGCGTGGTCGGAGCGGAAACCGGAGTCGATCAGCTTGTCGCCGTGCGCCCAGGTCACCACGAGGAGTCCGCCCTCGGTGAGGACCTTGCCCGCGATGCCCTTGCCCAGCAGGGCCTCGCGGAGCGCGTCG
>JAFAQI010000215.1 GCA_019246495.1 Frankiales bacterium
GACCATTGCATGAACAGGGCCGCGAGCACGATCACGCCGACAAGGTCACCGGTGACCCAGAGCAGGCCGCCGCCGATCGTCTGGTCGTGCAGCAACGACGGACCCCACGGCCGGGCCAACGCGCGGTAGTAGCCGCCCGCGAGCACAGTGCTCGAGCTCATGATCGAGATGCCGAGCCACGCATGGGCCGGCAACGTCACGAACAGCAGCAGCAGCCGCAGCGGATAGGGCAGCCGGGCCGGGAGCGGGTCCACCCCAATGAGCGGCCAGAAGAACACGCACCCGGCGAAGACGAAGTGCAGGTGCAGGACCTGATGCAGCGTCGCGTTGCGCAGGCTCTCGCCGTAGAGGCCGGTGAAGTAAAGGACGAACGGCGTTGCGAACAGCAGGGCGAAGCCGGTCAGCGGGTTGATGAGCAGCTTCGCAGGCAGGCTGTGCAGCACGCGGGTGAGCCGGCGGCGCCCGCCCGGGGGCAGCGTCCGCAGCAGAAGCGTCACGGGGGCGCCGAGCGCCAGGAAGATCGGCGCCAGCATCGACAGGGCCATGTGCTGGGCCATGTGCGCCCAGAACAGCGTGCCGTCGTAGACGCCGGGCCACCAAAGGATCGCTAGTGCGATTGTGCCCAGCCCGCCGCCGACGAACGCGATGTCCCGCCCCACCGGCCACGCATCGCCGCGGCGGCGCAACCGGCCCGTCGCCCAGAGATAGAGCCCCGCGGTCACGAGCAGGGCGACGACGACCACCGGATCCCACGCCCACGACGTGAAGTAGCGGCCGCCGGTAAGTGGCGGCGGGCCGTCGTACGCGCTCATCGCCACGCCGCCCATGCGAATCAGGCTAAGCGTGTCGGGGGGTCGTCAGGCGAGGCGGCGCGGCTCCCTGACAGAATCGCGCTGTGGCCTCAGCGACCGCCTTGGAGAAAGTGCCGTCCCACGGCTCTCTGACGAGACCCAACGTCGTCAGCGTGGGCACGATCGTGTGGCTATCCAGCGAGCTGATGTTCTTCGCCGCGCTGTTCGCCATGTACTTCACGGTGCGGTCGATCAACGAACCGCACTGGCCGGCGCCGGGCGTCGTACTCGACCTCAAGACCGCCGCGCCGTTCACGATCATCCTCGTCCTGTCGAGTGTCACGTGCCAGCTGGGCGTGTTCGCCGCGGAGCGCGGGGACGTCGAGGGCCTGCGCTACTGGTTCATCGTCACGTTCTTCATGGGCGCGGTGTTCATCGGCGGCCAGTCGTTCGAGTACTTCGTGCACAACGACTTCTCGCTCGCCAGTCACGGCTACGGGTCGGTCTACTACATAACGACCGGTTTCCACGGCCTGCACGTGCTCGGTGGGCTGATCGCGTTCATCTTCCTGCTGGTCCGCAGCACCTTCGGCCCGTTCACACCCGGGCAGGCAACCGCAGCGATCGTCGTTTCGTACTACTGGCACTTCGTCGACATCGTCTGGATCGGCCTGTTCACCGTCATCTACCTGATCCGTTGAGCGAGAGGGAGTCGTGAGCCCGTCCACCCTCGCGGCGCGCTTCGTGAGTCGCCGCCGCCAGCTCGCCGGCGCAGCCGTGATCGCGGTCGCGCTGGGTCTGCTCGGCATGCTCTACGCCGCCCTCGCGCCGGCCGGTCAGGCGTCGACGAGCACCGACCCGGCAGTCCAGCGGGGCGCCGCCATCTACGGCCAGGCCTGCGCGAGCTGTCACGGGTTCAACGGCGCGGGCATCGATCACGTCGCGCCGAGCCTCATCGGCGTCGGAGCAGCGTCCATCGACTTCCAGGTGGGCACCGGCCGGATGCCGCTGAAGGAGCACGGCCCCGAGGCGCCGCGCAAGCGCACGCAGTTCAACGAGCAGCAGATCCGCGACCTGGCCACCTACGTCGCGTCGCTCGGCCCAGGCCCGCAGATCCCGCAGTTCAGCGCGCAGCAGTGGCAGCGCGCCGACACGGCGTACGGCGGCGCGCTGTTCCGGACCAACTGTGCGCAGTGCCACAACTTCGCCGGGTCCGGTGGTGAGCTGACCTACGGCAAGTACGCGCCGTCGCTGACCGACGCGACGCCGCGGCAGATCTACGAGGCGATGATCACCGGGCCGGAGAACATGCCGGTGTTCGGCGACAAGCAGATCACCCCCGCGCAGAAGCTCGCGATCATCAAGTACATCCGCACGATCAAGACGCAGGCCGACCCCGGAGGCGCCGGACTCGGCCGGGTCGGCCCGGTCACGGAGACCGTGATCGGCTGGCTGGCCGGCATCGGCGTCCTCGTCATCGTCACCATCTGGATCGGAGCCAGGGCTTGACCATGGCCGACGACGACAAAGAAGCCCCCAAGACCGCCGCCGAGGCGCACGGCAGCGTCTTCGAGCGCGCGAAGCACCCCGTCACGACCTCCGGCGAGGAGAAGCCACGCGGCCGCAGTGCGTCGGCCCGGGAGATCGATGCCGAGGTGCTCCAGCGCGGCAACATGGCGCCCGACGTACCGGAGAAGGCGCGCCCGGCGCGCAAGGTTGGACGGCGCAAGCCGCTGACGCCCGACGCAGAGGCGGCGCAGGCCGCGATGTTCAGCCGGCCCAGCGACTCCGACGGGACGCATGCCGTGCCCGCGGAGGCTTTCGGGATCGAGCACGACCCGGCTCAGACCGACCCCCGCGAGGAGAAGTTCGCGGAGTGGCAGGTGTCCGCGCTGTTCATGGTGGCTGCGCTGGCAGTCATCGGCTTCGTCATCGCCTACGTCATGGTCGACCCCCGCATCGACCTCGGCCGCAACATGAACTTCGCCCTCGGCGGGACGCTGGCGATCGCGCTCTGCGCCATGGGTGCCGCGTTCTGCCTGTGGGCCAAGAAGCTGCTCCCGCACGACAAGGCGGTGCAGGAGCGGCACGACTTCTTCTCGCCCGAAGAGGACGAGCTCGCCGCCGAAGAGGTGTTCTTCAAAGGCGTACAGGAGATGGGTCTCGGCTCGCGGAAGATCCTGCGTCGTACCCTCCTCGCCGCCGGCGCGCTGCTGCCGATTCCGGCGGTGGTGCTGCTCCGCGACCTCGGCCCGCTGCCGACGACGAAGCTGCGGCACACCGGCTGGCGCAACGGCGCGAAGCTCCTCGACGTCGTGACTGGCCAGCCGATCAAGCTCGGCGATCTGGAGATCGGCGGCATCGCGACGGTCATGCCCGAGGGCGCGACCGACGTCGACACGCACGCGCTCGCCCCGACGATCCTGATCCGCTTCGCGCCGGGCCAGATCCGGTCGAAGAAGGAGTTCGCGTGGAGCGCGGACAACCATGTCGCCTACTCGAAGATCTGCTCACACGCCGGCTGCCCGATCAGCCTCTACGAGCAGCAGACGCACCACCTGCTCTGCCCGTGCCACCAGTCGACGTTCGACATGGCGGACGACGCGAACGTCATCTTCGGCCCGGCGGCGAGACGTTTGCCACAGTTGCAAATAGACATCGACAGCCAGGGGTATTTCGTCGCCAAGGGTGACTACAAGCATCCCGTCGGCCCGAGCTTCTGGGAACGGGGGTAGGCCATGAGCAGCGCGGCAGAGGTCGCGGCCAAGAAGGGCCTGCGCTACGTCGACGACCGGCTGGGCACCGCCGGGTTCCTGCGCCGCAGCATGAACAAGGTCTTTCCGGACCACTGGTCGTTCATGTTGGGCGAGATCGCGCTCTACTCGTTCGTCATCCTGCTGCTCACCGGCACTTACCTGACGCTGTTCTTCCACGCGTCCAGCGAGGTCGTGACCTATCACGGGTCTTACGGCCCGCTGCGCGGCGTGCGCATGACCGACGCCTACGCGTCGACGCTGCACATGTCGTTCGACGTCCGCGGCGGCCTGCTCATGCGGCAGGTGCACCACTGGGCGGCCGTGCTGTTCGTGATGTCGATCGGCGTGCACATGTTCCGGGTGTTCTTCACCGGAGCGTTCCGCAAGCCACGCACGCTCAACTGGCACA
>JAFAQI010000277.1 GCA_019246495.1 Frankiales bacterium
GGCTGCGCGCACCCGTCGCGGCCGAGGTGGACCGGCGTCGCGTTCTGCTCGGCGCCCGCGCTGTCCTCGTCGCCGGCGTCGCGACGCTGGCGACGGGTGGTCTGACCGCGTGGCTGGGGAGAGCCGTCGGCGGGACGAAGAAGCGACCGTCGGCGCTCGGTGCAGCTCCTCGGCGCGACCCGGGAAGCTCCGGCAGCCCCAGTACCTCGCCACAACCGACCGCCGGCAGCGCAAGCGCCTCACCCGTTTCTGGCACGGTCATCGGTCGGGCGAGCCAGGTGCCGGTGGGGCAGGCCGGTCGCTTCACCGATCCCAAGAGCGGCGATCCTGCGTGGGTCGTGCACCCCAGCGCCGGGACGTTCGTTGCGTTCTCTGCCGTGTGCACCCACGCCGGCTGCGGTGTGCAGTTCGACGCGGGCAGCATGCAGTTCGTCTGCCCGTGTCACGGCGGCGCCTACGACGCGAAGTCCGGGCGCGTGCTCGCGGGCCCACCGCCGTCCCCACTGCCGCGCATCCCGGTGCGCGTCGTCAACGGCGAGCTCCGGGTGGACTGACGCTTCTATCGACCGGTTGCGCGGCGCACGATCATCGCCAACTGGAACAGGTCCATGGTCCGCTCGGTCAGCACCAGGGCAATGATGACTGCGGCTGCGCTGATGACCACGGGCGGCAGCATGAAAGCCGGTCGGACCGGTGAGAGCGGCATGCGGAGTACGGCGATGCGTCGCTCGACTGCGACGAGAGCAGCCGCTAGGGCAACTGACTGGTGGTGTGGGAAGCGCGCTCGGCCTGGCTTGCGCGCCGCCAGTTCGAGCGCCTCGGCGACGGCAGTGCGTGAGCTCGCCTGTGCCGCCTCCTCGTCCGCCCAGCGTTCGACGAGGTAGCTCACCGCCACCGGCAACCGGAAGAGGAGTGGGTTGGCTGCCGCCAGCACGCTTGCCGCGCGCGTGTAGCGGTCGTGGTGGTGCGACAGATGTGCGCGCTCATGAGCCAGAACCGCGCGGCGCTGTTCGGCATTGAGACTGCGAATCAGCCCGCGGGTCAGCAGGATGGTGTCGCCGTCGATCGCGAGAGCGTCGCGTTCATCCGTCGGCAAGACGATGAGACCGCCCGCAGCGGGCCCAAGCCTGCGACGGAACGCCCGCACCGCGGCAACAGACCGGCGTTGCCGGCGGACTTCCCGCACGGTGCTGGCGACGGACGCGCACAAACACAACAGTGAGACCGCACCGATGCTCACTTCGACCGTCGAATGTTGCTTGAAGACGACATCGGACCACCGGCCGTCCGCCAACACGTCGGATCGCCCAGCGACAGGTAGCGCCACCATGACGAGGATGACCGCGGTTGCTGCGGCGACGAGCGCGGAACAGCCCAACAGCACGCGGGCGGCGACCTGCGGCGGGAGATGGTCGGACCAACGCGGGATGGTCAACCCGAACGCACCGGCAAGCAGCAGCGCGAGCATCGGCCACACTTCCGGGCCTGCGGGCATCAGCGCCTACGCCGCAGAAGTTCTGCCGCGGCCTTGCGGTCCGCGGCACTGAGCCCGCCGAGGAAACGCGCGAGGACCGCGCGGTGGTCGTCCCCTTCGGCGAGGAATGCGTGCATCTGTTCAGCCAGGTGCTCCGCGCGTCCGGCGGTCGGCGCGTAACGAAACACGCGGTCGCCGGGTTCACGCGAGCGGACGACGAGATCCTTGTGCATCAGACGCGTCAGGATCGTCATGACCGTCGTCTCTGCGAGATCGCCACCCAGGGCGCCGCGCACCTGCGCCGCGGTCATCGGTTCGTCCGTCGACCACAGGGCCGTGAGCACTTCGGCCTCGAGTTCGCCGGCACCTCGCCTTGTCACACACAAATCCTACCCTCGTTCTACAACGTGTAGAGCAATCCGGGTAACGTGGGAGACGTGACAACTACAACCACCCACCCCTCGCCATCGCAGGCCTTCCGTGGCCGCCAAATGCTCAACAAAGTCCCCGAAATCACGGTGTATTTCTGGATCATCAAGATCCTGTGCACAACTGTCGGAGAGAGCTTCGCGGACTACATCAACGAAACGCTGGGCTTCGGGCTGACGAACACGACGCTCGTGTTCTCCGCCGCGTTGATCGTGGTGCTGATCGCGCAGTTCGTCGTCCGTCGATACGTCCCACCCATCTACTGGTCGGTTGTCGTGCTGATCAGCGTCGTCGGCACCTTGCTGACGGACAACCTGACCGATGCGCACGGCGTCGCCCTATGGATCAGTACGACGATCTTCACCGGAGTGCTGATCGTCGTCTTCGGAGTGTGGTGGCTGCGCGAGCGCACCCTGTCGATCCACACGATCGTCACCACACCGCGTGAGAGCTTCTACTGGCTGACCGTGCTGGTGACGTTCGCGCTCGGCACCGCGGCGGGGGACTGGACGCTCGAGCTGACCGGGTGGGGCCCCGGCCCGTCGGTCATTCTTCCTGCCGGCCTGCTGTTGTCGGTGTTGATCGCGTGGCGCTTCGGTGCTGGACCCGTGCTGTCGTTCTGGATCGCGTTCATCCTCACCCGTCCCCTGGGCGCGAACATCGGTGACTTCCTCGGCTCGAGCCACGCCGATGGCGGCCTCGGGCTCGGCACCTTCGGCACCAGCATCTTGTTCCTCGCGCTCATCCTGGTGACGGTCGTCTACCTCATGATTTCCAAGGCTGACGTCACCGAGGAGGTCTACGCGCACCGGCCCGGCGCGGCGTACTCACTCGAGACGGACGACTCCGACGCCGACCTGCCGACGCGGCGCATCCTGGTCATCTCCGACCGCACCGGTGCCACCCCCGAGCTGCTGCGTGCGATCGAAGATGCCGCGCGTCGCGGACCGGCGCGCTTCCGGTTGGTCGTGCCCAATCCGGCGCAGGCCGAGATCCACATGCGACACCCCGATCGGCACGAGAAGGCCGAGGAAGCGGAGCGGGTGCTGGAAGAGGCCACACCGGCGATCGAACGTGCGGTCGGCACTCGCGTGGTGGGCTCGGTGTCCATCCGCCACGACCCGATGGACGCGGTCGAGGAGACGCTGCACAACGAGCCCGTCGACGAAATCATCGTGTCGGTTGCCCCGCACGGCGTCGCGCGCTGGCTACATCAGGACCTGCCGCACCGCCTCGAGCACTTCGGCCTGCCGATCACTGTCGCCTGAGCGTCGGGCGGGGCGATCATCCGGATCGCCCCGCCACTCGCTCAGCTACATGCTCGGAACCGTCCGCTGGCGGCGCCGTACGCCGACAGTCACCAGCAACGATCCGACCAGCGCGAGGCCGACCGCATCACCTTGACTCCGCACCGCCTCGGCCGCCGAGGTGAGTGCGCCCCACCCGGGAACGCCGCCCGGCGTCGCCGATGGTCCTGTCGGCAGCATCCCGACACCGGCCAGAGCAGGATGCTTCGGCAACGTCGTGGACAGGTGCGCGCGCTTCAGCGGATAGAGCCAGACCCCGAGGCCGTACGTCGCTGCCACCAGCGTCTTGCGGTTCGTCGAGAAGTTGAGCCCGAAGACGCGGGTAACCGGCATGCCCTTGCCCAGCCGCTGCCACCTCTTGCTCCCCAGCTTGGACACGAAGACGCCGTAGTCCGTTGCGGCGTAGGCATGCGAGCCCGCGACCTTGATGTCCCATACGTTGCCGCGCGGAAGGTTGCCCGAGACATCCTTCACGTGATCGCCGGCGTCGGTGCTCATCAGGACGCGCGGAGCCTTCACGCCGCCGAAGTCGACGCGGATCACGCTCGGCACAGTCGTCGCGATGTAGACGTGACGCACGTTGCGCGGGTCCATCGCCACGCCGTAGATCTGGCGCGCCGGCATGCCCTTGAGCTTGGCGAGGTGCCAGCACTTGTTCGTGCCGATCTGCGGCGTGCAGCCCTTCTTCACGTTGGTCGCCAGCGCCCGGTCGGTCGCCTTGATCGGCAGCTTCACCGAGGACTGGCAGATGGCGCACGCTCCGGCGTAGAGATAAGGCCCGTTGACGTCCACCGCTTCGGCGGAACGGTCGGTGCCATTCACCGATCCGAGGGTGTAGGACGCCTTCCAGTCACCGGTGTCCGTTGCGCCGCTGCCGGGGTTCGTCGCCGCACCCTTGGTCGTCTCGTAAATGGTGTGGGTCGCCAACACGATGTGCTTGGAGTTGTAGGGGTCCATCGCCGACGCACCCGGCTCGAAGGTCGGGTTACCGCAGTCACCACTGGCCGGGCACGGCGTGATGTCGCTCGTCGTCTTGCCGCCGTCGGTGGTGACATAGGTGTTGCCGTTGGCATTGCAGTAGAAGATGTTCGGATGCTTGCGGTCGATGGCGACCCAGCTGCCGTCCCCGCCGCAGATCTCGTAGGAGTTCTGTGACTTCGGCGGATAGAGCGATGTGCCGTTGTCTTGCAGGCCGGCGATGACCTCCCCGTTGCCGCCGAGCGCGGCGCGGTAGGGGAGCAGCTCGTCGAGCCGGGACACCGAAGTCCAGGCGCCGTTCTTGAACCCGGTCCCCGACGCGTGGTCCTGCCGGAACACACCTCCGTCGTTGCCGATCCACACCCGGCTGCGGCCATGGCCGCGGTTGACGAGGGCGACGCCGTGCTGGTCCGGGTGCGTGACCTGGCCGCCGTACGCGCCGGCACCGCCAGGACAGGACCCGGGCGGGGTAACGCCCGTGGCAACGATGCCGCAGGCCGACACGTAGGCGTCGATCGCGCGGAACGGCAGCGGCTTCGGGGCAGCTCCTGACACCGGGGCCGAAGTCGTCGCGTTGCCCTGGCTCTGGTAGACCTCCTCCTCACCGAGGAGCAGCCGCTGGCCGTTGGGGTCAAAGGCGATCCAGCCGTTGTACCAAGCCTGGATACCGGTGTTGTAGCCGAGAGCGCTCGCGCCGGACAGGATGCCCTGGCTGCTGCCGGGCGACGCGGTCAGTGCGTCCGAGGTCGCGACCTCGTCCCACGTCTTGCCGTCGTCGGACGAGCGATAGACGCCGTTCAGGCTGGTCGGGTGGGGCAGGCCGGTCGGGTTGACCGGGTCCACCGGACCGAGGAACCCGCCGGAACGGTGGCCGGCATCAGCGACGAGTGCGAACAGGTACTTGCCGTCGGGTGTCCACACGAGCCGGGTCCGGCCGATGGGGTCGTTGGACGGATGCCCGTACTGCTGCTCCCAGCCGTTGGCCTTGCTGTAGACGCCGTTCATCCGCTTGAACGTGCCGACCTTGCCGCGTTGCGCTGATCGGTAGAGGCCGTTGCCCGGTGCGGCGTGCGTGGTGGAGCCGTCGGGGTTGGTGATCGTTACGTTGCCCGCGACGTAGCCGACCGCCGCGAACACCTCGTAGTAGGGG
>JAFAQI010000335.1 GCA_019246495.1 Frankiales bacterium
GGGTTGTCGGTCCAGTTGTCGCCGCCGACCCAGCGGAACTGCGTGACGTCGAAGCGGTGCACGTCCCACGGCTGCGCGAGCACCTTCGCCGGGCCGGCGCTGTCCGGGATCTGTGCGGTCCATCCGTCGTAGTAGGCGGCGGACAGCCGGCCGAGCAGCGTCGCTTCGGCGGTCTGCCGGGCCTCGTCCGCTCCCGTCACCGGTGCGCCGGGCAGGAGATCGAGCGGGCGGCCGCACTTCAGCGTCGCGGCCATGGCCACGAGGTCGGTGACCATGTAGTCGGCGGTATGCGGGCCGTACGACGTCAGCGCCTTGCGGTAGGCGTCGCGGGCTTGGTACTCGCGGTAGGACACCGTGTAGCCGTCGTAGTCACCGGTGTGCCCGAGACCGACGGTGACGGCGTAGCCACGGCAGCCGCGGTAGGCGCCGGAGCCGAGCTCGGTGTGGGTGAAGTTGCCCTTGATCGCGGCGAGATCGGTCGGCTCGCTGCCGGCCTGCGCGACATAAGAGGGGTCGTCCCAGCCGGCCGCGTCGTTGTTGACCTCGGCAACCATGTGCGCGACGGCGGTTGCGGGGACCTTCAGCCGGCTGGCGCCCCAGCGGTCGCGCGGGTCGGGACACGACCACTGCCCGGCCGTCGACTTGACGCATGGCTGCACGTGCATGCCCGGCCAGCCCTCGGCGACCGCGGCCGGCTTGGTGTAGTCGAAGCCGAGCCACATGTCGCCGGTACGGCGGTCGGTGCGGCTCTCGAGGTTCTTGACGAGGTCGCTCTGGGCCTCGCACGAGCAGGACGCCAGCAGCGTGTCGCCGATGCGCACGGCTTGCAGCTTGATGCGCGCGTTCTCCTCGACGGTGCCGAACGATGTCGCGTCGTAGTTGTCGGGCAGCGGCGCACCCGCGGCCTTGAGCTGAGCGGCGAGCTGCGGCGAGAGCGGCAGGGTGACGCCGGTGTTGTCGCCGGACCGCGCGCAGTCGGGAAGGCCGGCGGCGGGGACACCCGGGTCGCCGCCCGCGGTCGGACCGGTCCGGCAGTTGCCGACGCTCGGGTAGGGGTGGGAGAGCGGACCGCCGACCCACTGAGTGAGCATCCGGACGGTGACGTCACTTGCCGGCCGCGACTGCACCGCGACCCCGTCGGACGCGCCACCGATCGCGCGCCACGCCTGGATCACTCGCTCGGCGAGGACGTGCGTGCCGCGTTCGGCCTGCGCGTAGCCCATGTGACCGAAGATCTCGGGAAACGCCTGCCCGTGGTCGCGTTCCTGGCGCGGGTTCGCGTACTCGTAGGGACCTTCGGCCGAGCCGACCGAGCCCTGACTGAATACGACGGGCGCGCCGGTCGCCCGGTCGACGAAGCGCTGGAACGGTGCGAGCCAGTCGGCGCTGATGAGGTCGTAGCCGTCGAGTGACTCGCCGTGCTGCGCGTAGTTGACGTAGGTCGCGAGCGGCTTCGGCCGCTCCGGGTCGGTCATGTTGTCGAAGCGGAGCACGGTGACGCCGTGGTCGTTGTCCCACAACGGATATCCGGTCGGCGTGCCGTCCTCGTTGACGTCGCTGCCGGCGATGTTGCCCTGGAAGCCGGCGAACTGGACCGTGGCCGCGCCGACGCGAGCAGGTACGAGATGGCGCTCGGCCTGCTCGATCGCGGACGCCATCTGCCGTGCCTGGTACTCGAACATGCGCAGGTCCATGACGTCCTGGAACAGCCAGACACCTGCGGCAGGAGTCGAGTAATAGGGGGAGTTGTGGTCGTGCGTGGCCGACATCAGGATGTGGTCGAAGGTGACGTGGCTGCCGTCGGCCGCGAGGAGCTGCGCAACGCGGCGGGTGAGCATGTCCTGCGCGAGGTAGTTGTCGACCTTCACGAGCGCGACGGGCGGGTCGCCCTTGCCGTCTTCGAGGACGATCGCGCGGATGGACAGCCGGGAGGCTACGCCGTAGGACGCGGCGTCCTTCACGTGTTGAAGGTTGGGGTCCCACTCCGAGCTGAGGTCGGTGGGGTTCTGCGTGGAGGCGTACTGGCCGGCGCCCGAGCCGACGTGCCAGGTTCCGTCCGCGACGCCGACGCCCGCGCGCAGGCCGTGCCAGGCCGGGTGCGCGGTCGAGCCGGCGGTCGCCGCCGAGGTGACGGCCCCGGTCGCGAGCATGGCCCCCGCGACGGCGGCGAGCAGCAGTCGCTTCATGCGGCTGGTTCTCCTCTCGGCGGTCACCGGTGCAACGAAGGTGTTCGCCCGGAGAAACGGCCTCCCTGCGGATCCGGCGCCTCAAAGCCGGGGCGGCCGGTTCGTGACGGATCACGAAGTCGCGGCCCGAAGTGTTCCGGTTTCCCGGCAGGATCGTTAGCGGGGTGAGGCGAACGCTTCTGTGACGCCGCCCAAGGAGGTCCCGTGCGCCGCACCGCCATCCTCACCGTCGCGACCCTTGCCGCAGCAGCGGCGGTCCCGGCGGCTCTCGCCGCGCGTCGGCACGGCCCGCGCGGTGCGGTCTACCTCGTCGGCGGTGGGGTGGAGTCGATCAACCCGACCAAGGCGATGCTCGCCAACCACGACTTCTTCCTCGGCGGCTACGGGTTCGGGTCGGGGCGCGTCGGCAACGTCGTGGCGGTCCCCGGGGCCACCGACGCGCTCGGCAACCGCTACGCCGTCGGGGTCCTGGGCGACGGCGCGCACTCGCGGGCCTTTGCGGTGAGCGATCGTCGGCACACGGTCGTCTTCTCGCAGATCGAGACGCAGGGCTACTTCGCGGCCTACAAGCAGGGTCCGTTCGGGCTCATCGACATCCGCCGGGACGCGGCCGCGCAGATCGCGGCGCTCGCGGCAAAGCACGCCGGCGCTCCGGCTCCGACCGCCTCGGAGATCGTCGTCGACTCGGACCACAGTCACGGCGGGCCGGACACGGTCGGCGTCTGGGGCGGCGTGCCCACGTCGTACCTGAAGCTCGTTCACGACCGCACGGTCGCGGCCATCGTGGACGCGTGGCGGTCGATGCGGCCGGCGACGTTGTCCTATGGCGTTGCGCACGCGGGCGTCAACGGCGAGGCGAAGTATCCGCCGACCGACGGCCAGGACTGGATCCTGTCCAACCAGTTCAGTGACGACCCGAACAACCAGACGATGGACGACGAGGTCCGCGTTTTGCAGGCGCGTGACCCGAAGTCCGGTCGCGTGCTCGACACCTACGTCAACTACGCGTCGCACCCGACTGTTCTCGGCTCGAGCAATCGCCGGGTGACCGGTGACTACGTCGGCCGGCTCGACCGGGCGATGCAGCGCTCGCTTGGTGGCTTCGCGATGGATCAGGTCGCGACGCTCGGCCGGGAGCAACCTGCCGACCGCGGTTGTCCGTCGATGCCCAAGGCGGACGACAGCAATCCGACGAAGGCACTGTGTGCGCTGGACGACTACGCGGGGCGCGTGCTGCGCAAGGTGAAGGAAGCGCTCGCAGTGGCTCGCCCGTTGACGGGCAAGCCCGTTGTCGCCATGAACAGTTACCTGCTCGCCGACCCGGCGACGTCACCGGTGCTGGCGGGGCTCGTCTACGCCGGACAGGTGGTTGGCGCTCCGGCAGGCCGTGCGCCGAACGCGCCGTGGTACACGGGCAACGTCATCGGGACGACGTACTTCGTCGGGCGGATCGGCGACGTGCTCGTCACCGGCGGGCCGGGCGAGATGTATGCGCAGATCTGGCAGAAGGTGCGGGACACAGTCAAGGGCATGCGCGGCTACATCAACGTCGGCACGGCCGGCGACTTCCTCGGCTATCTCATCGCACCGCTCGAGGCTTATCCCGAGCCGGTGAAACGTTCGTTCCTCAGCGGCAACAACGTGCCGAGCCCGGTCGACAACGACAACTACTTCTTCAACGTCTCGCACACTTTCGGTGAGCGGTTGACGTGTGACTTCCTGCGCGGCGCGGGCGACATCCTCGCGCACGACGCGCAGAAGTACTGGTCCACCTATGACCGGTGCCCGGCCTTCACCAGCGACCTGATGCTGCCGCCGGGACAGGACACGACGTTCCCCGCGCAGCCGGACCTGTCGAGCGTGCTTCCGCACATGTGACGCCGACTTGTCACAACGTCGCGGTGCTATGGCCCCGCGACGTTCTGACAAGTCATCAAGCGACCTTCGGTGTCGCGCGTTCGACGATTGCTCGCGCGTCGACTCCGGTCGGCAGCGTCCCGAACGCGTGGCCCCAGTCGCCGCCGAGACGAGATGCACAGAACGCGTCGGCGACCGCCGGGGGAGCGAACCGCACGAGCAGTGAGCCCTGCAGCGCGAGCGCCATGCGCTCGACGAGCCGGCGTGCACGCACCTCGATCTCGGACGTGTCGGTGAGCTCGTTCCGCAACGCCGCGACAGCTGCGTCGAGTCGCGCGTCGGAGCCCGCGGCGAGAGTGAGCTCGTCGAGAAATGCCTCGAGCGCCTGAGGCTCCCGGCCGAGTGCGCGGAGCACGTCGAGTGCGTTGACGTTGCCGGAGCCCTCCCAGATCGAGTTGAGCGGGGCCTCGCGATAGAGCCTCGCCATCGGGAAGTCCTCGACGTAGCCGTTGCCGCCGAGGCATTCGAGAGCCTCGGCCGCGAGCGCCGGGCCGCGCTTGCAGACCCAATACTTGCCGACGGCAAGTCCGAGCCGGCGGAACGCGGCCTCGCGCGGGTCGCTCGGTGCTGCGTCGGTGGCCGCGGCCAGCCGCAGCATCAACGTCGTCGCTGCTTCGGACTCGACCGCGAGGTCAGCCAGGACATGACGCATGAGCGGCTTGTCGACGAGGTAGCCGCCGAAGGCCTGGCGGTGCCGGGCGTGGTGCGTGGCCTGTGACACACACGCGCGCATCAGTGCGGCTGATCCGATGACGCAGTCGAGCCGCGTCATCATCACCATCTCGATGATCGTGCGGACGCCGCGTCCCTCGTCGCCGAGTCGCCACGCGACGGTGTCCTCGAACTCCGGTTCGCTCGACGCGTTGGACCGGTTGCCGAGCTTGTCCTTCAGTCGCTGGATGCGGAACGTGTTGCGGGTGCCGTCCGGAAGGATGCGTGGCACGAGGAAGCAGGTGAGCGCGCCGTCTTCGGCTCGCTGTCCCGGCTGCACGACCTGCGCGAGGACGAGGAACACGTCGCACATCGGCGCGGACGTGAACCACTTGTGGCCGGTGAGCCGGTAGGTGCCGTCGGCGTTCGCGACGGCCACCGTCGTGTTGGTGCGTACGTCGGAGCCGCCCTGCTTCTCCGTCATGCCCATGCCGGCGAGGCAGCCGGACTTCTCCTGCGGCGGGCGCAGGCCGGGGTCGTACGAGTAGGACATCAGTCGCGGCACCCACTCGTCCGCAAGAGCCTGGTCGACGCGCAGCGCCGGCACCGCGGCATGGGTCATCGATACCGGGCAGCCGTGCCCGCCCTCGACCTGTGACCAGACCATGAAGCCCGTGGCGCGCACTAGTTGCGCCGCCGAGTCGTCCTCGACCCAGGACGAGGCGTGCAGGCCGTGACCGATCGCGACCGTCATGAGCTCGTGCCAGGCCGGGTGGAACTCGACCTCGTCGATGCGGTTGCCGTATCGGTCGACCGTACGGAGCTTCGGCGGGTAGTCGTTGGCCAGCCGGCCCCATTCCAGTGACTTTTCCTCGCCGGCGAGCCGGCCCAGCGCGCTCAACCGCTCGGCCGCGGCCCCCGCGCCGTAGCGGGAGATCCCCTCGACGAGGGTGGTGTCGGAGGAGAACACGTCGTAACCGGTCAGCGGCGGCGGCTGGTTGCGGACATCATGCGTCGGCGCCATGCCGACGAGTGTGACATTGCGTCGGGCTCCTACGCCGTACCGTTGCCTAGTGGTCACCGTCGTCGGCGAGTCCGACCGCGCGCTGGAACGTCCGCGGCGCGGCCGGCTCCGTGTGGCGGGGAGCCTGCTCGGTGCGACGGCGCGAAAGGCGTGGCAGGACCGGGTGCTGGGCCTTGCCGCGGAGGCCGGCTTCTGGCAGCTGCTGTCGTTGCCGTCGCTGCTGCTCGGTGTCCTCGGCCTGGTCGGCTACTTCAGTGGTGCGCTCGGGCCCGACACCGTGCACGACCTCGAGAACTCGTTGGTGCGCGGGCTCAAGCACGTGATCGTGCCCAGCGCGGTCGACTCGACGGTCCGGCCGGCGCTGCACCGAATTCTCGTCGGCGGCCGTGCCGACGTCGTGTCGATCAGCTTCGTGGTGTCGCTGTGGACCGGGTCGTCGGCCATGACGACGTATGTCAACACGATCACGATCGCCTACGGGTTGCGCGCGCACCGGAACGCGTTGCGCAGCCGGCTGCTCGCGCTCTGGCTCTACGTCGGCTTCGTCGTCATCGGTGTCGTGCTGCTCCCGCTGCTGGTGCTGGGGCCGTCATTGTTCGTGCGGCTGTTTCCGCAGCGCTGGCACGGCGTCGTGCACACCGTGACGGTGATCGGCTACTGGCCGTTCGTCGCGGTCGTCAGCCTCGCCGTGCTCACCTCGCTCTACCACCTTGCCGTTCCGGTGCGTACGCCGTGGCGGCGTGCCGTGCCTGGGGCACTGCTTGCGCTTGCGTTCTGGTTGGTCGGATCGGTGATCCTCCGTGACTGGCTGGCGTGGGCGTTCCGATCGACCGCGACGTACGGCCCGCTGTCAGCACCGGTCGCTGTGCTGCTGTTCCTCTACCTCACTGCGTTGGCCATCCTCATCGGCGCTGAGCTGAACGCGTCGATCGACCACCTGTGGCCGCTGCAGGCGACTGAACGCGCCCGACGCGAGGAGGAACAGGCCGCCGCAGCTACGACGTGACGGACTGGCATGCTTGACCGCGGAATCGGCGTACGGAGGAGGACACGTGGCGGGCAACACCGGTGGGCACGGCGCATCGACGCGCTCCTGGTTGGCGAGCATCGTCATCGTCGCCGGCTTCACGCTCGGCGGAGTTGCGCTGATCGTGTGGAACTGGCCGCTGTTCTGGGTCGGCGTCGGCATCACGGTGCTGGGCGTGGTTGCCGCGGGCCTCGTCGACATCATGGGCGACGTCACCGAGTACGGCGGCTCCGGTGCCGGAGGCGACCCGGAAGCAACGACCGGCTGAACCGGCCGGTTCCGCTGCTTCTGGCTAGCTCAGCTGAGCTCGGACTCGGCAGGCAGCACTGCGGACAGCTCGTCGAGCAATCCGCTGAGGTCGCCGCCCTTGAGCACCCATGCCGATGCGCCGGCTTCGAGGGCGCGCTCGCGCAGCTGAACGTCGTCGTGCCCGGTGAAGACGATGATGCGCGCCTCGGGCACGACGCGGCGGAGGATGGGCAGTACGCCCAGTCCGTCCACGCCGTCGATGCCGAGGTCGAGCACGATGGCGTCCGGAAGCTGCCGGGCGGCCAGGTCGAGCGCCGCCCCGCCGCTGCTGGCCGTGCCGATCGACTCGAAGCGTCCGTCCAGCTCGAAAGTCATCTCGAGCAGGCGCGACAGCTCGGGCACGTCTTCGACGACGAGCACTCGTGCGGTGGTCAACCGACCCCCCAGACGGAACCCCTGCTGCGGATTGATCAAGGGTGCACCCTCGGTGGCACGGTTGTCTCGTTATCGGGCCGAGACAATCGGGTTAGTCATTCGGAACTAGTTCGTGGTCGTCCGCTCAGCAGGTCGCGCCGGGGGTGGCGATGCGGTCATTGCTGTCGTACGTGAACGACCCCTGGCCTGTGTCGGAGAAGTACTCGATACAGAACGAGCTGGCGTCTGCCCGCGGGATGGTGACGGTGCCCTGGGTCGTGGCAGGCAGCCCTTGAACATCCTGCTGTTGCAGGACCCCGATGTCCCTGGTGTAGCTGGGGTTCTTGGCGCGGTAGATGTCCTCGGCAAGTGCGTAGAACGCCAATGTCTTGTCTGCTGCGGTGAACGGGTCATTGCTGGTCACGGGCGGGACTGCGATGGGCGACGGCAGCGAGGGCGGCGGTACGGCGGGCGCCGGTTCGATCGAGGCACTGCCGCCGTCGCTGCTTCCGGAGTCGGCCGAAGCGGAAAACAGCAGTAGCAGGCTCGCGACCCCGAAGTCGCCGACGTCGTCGTGTGTGTCAGCGGTCGCTGCGCCGCCGATGCCGACGAGCGCGAGCACGCCGAGCGAGACCACGGCGACGGCAGCTGTCGGCAGCGGCCGGCGAATCCAGGCTGCGGAACGGTGCGGCCCCGACGACGGTGGCGCCGCGCTGCGTTCGCTGAGAAAACGGCCCATCAGGAAGCCGCCGACGAGGAACCAGGCGGCCAGGATCACGGCGCCCAGGAGGATCTGTGGACCGGCGTGGCCCGACGTACCGATCGGGCTGCCGGAGGACCCAGCTGCGCTGAACCCGACACGGCCGGCGATGGCGAGCACGAGATAAGCCAGCACGGCTGGGAGCGCCATGCGATAGCAAGCCCGCGCGCGACCGGTGGCATCGGCGGGATCGCCGTGCCGGAAGATCCAGGTCGAGCCGGCGGCGATCGCGATCGGCATCAGCAACAGCAGGCCGAAGTAGCCCGCCGGTGCACCGTCGCGGTGCCACAGCGAGAACGTCGCGTCCCCGGCCCCCACACCGGCGTGCAGTGCGCCGCCCATCGCGAACTGCATGACGTCCAGTCCCAAGTTCACGAAGTAGGCGAGCAATACCGGAAGCGCCTTCACCACGTCGAAGGCTTGCGTGCCCGCTTCGGCAACGGCGGCGCACACTCCGGCGATCCAGCCAAGCGCGATCGCGAGGCCCAGGGTGACCGCCGCTCCCTTGATCGGCAGCCACCATTCGTCGGCAAGGCGCTGCCAGCGCGGATCCGTTTCCGTTCGCTCCCGCAGCCGCTCGATCGGGCGAGTGGCCACGGCTAGCGCGACAAGTCCGAAGAACAGCAGCGACCATCCGAAGATGCGACCTGGTGACGTGCTGACGTGGAGCTGGTCACCGCGCGGGCCGAACGTCGCGAAACCGCCGAACCCGATCAGTGCGAGGACGAAGGCCGTGAGCACCGCTGATCGTGCTGCAGTGACGGTGCGGTCGGGCCGGTCCGCGGAAGCGGCGGAGCGGAAGGCAAGCGCGAAGACCGCAAGACCCAAGAGGCTGATCGGCAGCGGCGCCATGCCCACACTGCCGCCCCCGCCAGCCGAGCCGTTGCCGTGACCGAACACCGGTGAGCCGAACGCCCACGCGAGAGTGATCACACCGGAACGGAAGACTCCGGACGCCGAGTGGTGCGGGTCTGACCCGAGCCAGATGAGATAGCTGTTGGCCAGGACGCTCGCGGCGTACGCGACCAGCGCCGTGAGGCCGGCCACGAGGGCCGGCGTGCGCCAGTCGCCCCCGGCGACCCACTCGACCGGTGGTCGTGACCCTCTCCCGGCCGCCCGCACGGGCTCCACATCGCTGGAGAGCGTGTCTGGCGTGGTCGGCGTGTCCGCAGCTGATGCCGTGGCTGTCGGGGCCTCGACCCGCGGCACTGCTGTCCGCGTTCGCCCCAGCGGCGTGCCGCAGCTCGGGCAGAACTTCGCGCGGTTGGCTGCGGACGTGCCGCAGCTCGGACATGCCTGCATGACTCGACCCCTTTGTCGGCCTCCCAGTGTGGGGCAAACCGACGCACTTCGGTACCGCGGTGCCCACTTCCGGGCCCGCGCGTCGTGGTCAGGCTGATAGCGAAGTCCGTGTGCGAGGGTGGTGGGCGATACAGGACTTGAACCTGTGACCTCTTCCGTGTCAGGGAAGCGCGCTAGCCAGACTGCGCCAATCGCCCGGGTCGTGCTGTTCGTCGTACGGCGTTGCTGTCGTGAGCAGGCTAGTGCCTGTCTCGAGGCGGGAGCGGGAATCGAACCCGCGTACAGGGCTTTGCAGGCCCTTGCCTAAGCCACTCGGCCATCCCGCCGCGGGGTGTCACCCCGGACGCCTCGCGGCGTCGCCGAGCGGACGACGGGACTCGAACCCGCGACCCTCACCTTGGCAAGGTGATGCGCTACCAACTGCGCTACGTCCGCACGCCGCCACCCGCTGTCCGCGAGCCTTGCGGTGCGGCCCAACGATACAGGAGCCGGGCATTACGGTGCTCCGGTGAGCGACCCTCGGTGGCCCAGCGCGGCCGACTGGCTCGCGGCCGGGCCCGGCCCCCGGGACGTCGACCTGGCGGTGCTGGGTGTGCCGACGTTCGCCACGTCGATCAGTGCCACCGGCGCGCACGCCACCCCCGCGGCGGTCCGCCGGGCGCTCGCCAAGCTCTCGACGTGGTCGCCCGCCCGGCGGGTCGACCTGTCGGTGCTTGCCCCGTGGGACGCCGGCAACGTCGACGATCCCGACGTGCCGGTCGAGGGGGAGTGGCGGACTCGGCAGCGGGCCGCGACCGCCGCGGCAAAGTCGGGACTGGTCGTCGCGCTCGGCGGAGACAACTCCGCGACCTATCCGGTGATGGCCGGTGTTTGTGGCGACGACCTGCCTCGGGCCGGGCTCGTCACCCTCGACGCCCATCACGACATCCGGGAGGGACATAGCAATGGCTCGCCGGTACGCGAGCTGATCGATGCCGGTCTCGACCCGGAGCGGGTGGTGCAGATCGGCATCGCCGACTGGGCCAACAGCCGCTCCTACCACGACGAAGCTGTTGCGCGCGGCGTCACCGTGCTCACCCGGGACGAGGTCGGGGCACGTGGCGTCGCGGAGGTGTTGCGGGCGGCGGTCGACCTGGCGGGAGCAGCTGGCGGTCCGGTCTACGTCGACCTCGACCTCGACGTGTGCGACCGCAGCGTCGCGCCCGGCTGTCCGGCGAGCCTGCCCGGAGGCCTGTCGGCCGCAGACGTTCGGCTGGCTGCGTTCCTGGCGGGGCAGGATCGGCGCGTCGTCGCCGTGGACGTCACCGAGGTCGACGCAACCAACGACGCGCCGGACGGGCGAACGGTCCGGCTGGCCGCGCTCTGTGTCCTCGACGTCGCGGCGGGTCTCGCCATGCGCGGCTGAGACGACGGGCGTCGACATGGATGGGTGGGCTGTCGTCGGAGGCCGGCTGATGTCCGGCGTCACCGACGTCACATCGGACCCGGCAGCTCTCGACTCGACGGGCACCTGGCTGGTGGTGCAGACGTTCGAGGAATCGTTGACGTGCCTGCGGGTCGACCGCGTGGTGCCCGCGGATGCGTTCCTCGAGAGCGCGCCGTCGTTCGACATGCCGTCTCGGGACCGGTGGACGACAAGCATCGAGCGGTCGTCGTACGTCGAGAAGGTCGAGCGGGTGCGCCAGCACATCGCGGACGGCGATGTGTACCAGGTCAACCTGTGCCGGGTGTTGTCGGTGGAGACTGCCGCTCCCGATCTGCAGCGACTCGGTGGGGCGCTCGCCCGCGGCAACCCGGCGCCCTACGCCGCGACCCTGTGCTTTCCCGATGCCGATGTGATGGTCGCGAGCGCCTCGCCCGAGCTGTTCCTGTCGCGCGACGGTGACGTCGTGTCGTCGCGGCCGATCAAGGGCACCGCGCGGAAAGCGGACGGGCTGGCCGACAAGGACGTGGCCGAGAACGTGATGATCGTCGACCTCGTGCGCAACGACTTGTCGCGGGTGGCGGAGCCGGGCACCGTCGACGTGCCGAGCCTGCTGAGTATCGAGTCGCATCCGGGGCTCGTCCATCTGGTGTCCACGGTCACCGCGCGGCTCCGCGCGGGCTGCGGCTGGGTGGAGATGCTCGCCGCCGCCGCACCGGCCGGATCGGTGTCGGGTGCGCCGAAGTCGAGCGCGCTGCGCATCATCGGCGAACTGGAGCCGGTGCCGCGCGGCGTCTATTGCGGAGCCGTCGGCTGGGTCGACGCCGACGCGCAACAGGGTGCTCTCGCGGTCGGCATCCGCACGTATGCGTGGTCGGCAGGCAGACTGCAGCTTGGCACCGGAGCCGGCATCACGTGGGGGAGTGATCCCGCGAAGGAGTGGGACGAGACCGAGCTCAAGGTGAGCCGGTTGCTGCAGGTGTGAGCTTCGAGATCGGCGCGGGTGGGACGGAGGCGGACGATGGCGCTCTGGGTCAACGGTGGCCTCGTCGACCCCGCGACGCCGGTCGTGCGGGCCGACGAC